>JAEVZN010000302.1 GCA_023392205.1 Pseudomonadota bacterium | reverse complement strand
GAGGTGAGCACGCGTCTTGGGCTCGCCCCTCAAAACACCGCATGATCTCCGCGTTCGACTGAGACATCGCCCCTGATCGCGCGGGCATAGAAGTCGAACAGCGTTTCCGATCCGGTCTCGGGGGTGGCTGTGGCGTCGTAGCGGCCGGTCGCGGGATCGATCGCCAGCATGGATTCGGTTGCGTAATAGCGACCGATGCGGGCGAGTTCGGCCTTCTCCGCCAGCGCGCCGGATAATGTGCCGCCGAGCGCCAGCGTGCGCACGATCACGTCGAGCATTGCCACCGGCACCTGCGTGAATTTCGGCTTGCGGTCGAGCAACGCAAACAGATGCTCGCCCTGCTGGCGCGGCGTGATAGCCTCGCCCGGTCCGCCGATGGGCAGGATGCGGTTATGGCGGCTGTCGTCGCGCAGGCAATCGGCGAGATAATCGCCGAGATCGCTGTCGCCGATCGGCTTGCAGGCGGTCAGTCTGCCGTTGCCGAAGACCAGAAAGGGCTTGCCACGCTTTACGCGCTCGATCTGTCCCGACAGCGATTTGAAATAGGCGGTCGGCCGGACAATCGAATAGGTGAGGCCGGATTGCATCAACTCGCGTTCGAAGGCGAGCTTGGCGTGCTGAAAGGCGAGCCGCGGCTTTTGCACGCAGATCGCCGACAGCAACACCATCTGCGCGATGCCGTTCGCCTGCGCGGCCTCAAGCGCGTGCTTGTGCGCGGCATAATCGATGGCCCAGGCATCCGCCGGCGCGCCGGTGCGCGAGGCGAGGCAGGATACCACGGCGTCGAACCGCTCGCCGCACAGGCCATCGCGCAAAATCGACACCGGATCGGTGACATCGCCGAAGCGCAGTGTCGCGCCGTCGAGGATGGCCGCGCTCTGTTCGGATGTCAGCCGGCCGCCCGCAACGGCGTGCGGTCGCACCAGGCACACCACATGATGTCCGCGCCGCGCCAGCGCCCGCAATGTCGCGCGCCCGATGGTGCCGGTTGCACCCAGCATGAACACGCGCAGGGGGCGGTTCCGATCGGGCACGGGTCGGTTATCCTTCGATCTCCCGGTAGACATCCATTTCCACGTTCGGCACCAGCGTGCGCCAGACCTGAAGATAGGTCTGCACGCGCGGATCGGACGCCATCGACTGGCGGCCCTGTTCGATGGAGGCGGGTGCTTCGTATTCCACGATCTGGATGATGCGCGCCGGATCGTCGGCATTCTGCAGAAAGCGCATCTCCATCTTGCCGAACATGGTGAAGGTGGGGGCTGCCGTCTTCAGCAGCGCCAGAAAATGCGCGGCGTCGCCGGTGGGCAGCGTGAATTTGAAATGCAGGATGCGGCGAACCGTTTCATCCTTGGAGGGTGTATCCGACTTCTGCTGATTTTTGGCCATGGACGCGTCAGGCTGCCGGAGAGGGAAGGAGCACGGCGCGGCCGGCAGCGCGCAGTACGGTGGCCGGGCCGCCGGGGCCTGATGGTCTGTCCACGTCTGGTGCGCGCATTGTGGTTGCTCCTGTCGATGCCTGAAATCAGAATAGGATCGATCCGCTCCCGCGCAAAGGCATTCGGCACGCGGCGTGAACCGGGATGTTCCGGCGCGCGACAATTTCCCCTATGAACGATGCCTTTGCCGACTTCCTGCATGTGCTGCCGCTGCTGCTTGGGGCCATCATCGTGGCAGGTGCCATGATCGGCTTCTGGCGCGGCCTGTCGCTGCGTCCGAAGGACCCTTCGGACCGGGTGCCCGATCCGAGATCGCCGTCGCAGACCGTCTGGGATTCGTATGCCTCCTCGCCGCGCTGGCCGGGCTGGTTGCGGCGATTCGGGGCCCGCGACTGACGCGATCCGCAACGGGCTCCTCCAAAACCCTGAAATCGACCACGGAACCCATCGTTTGCTGTGCAGAAGTGCCGCAGCAGGGCCACACCCGGCGGAAATTTCGCCGCCGGTACAATATCACCGCCCCGATTCAGGCTGCCTCTCTAATTATGGCTCTCTGGAACTGCGCCGCGGGGGCCTCAACGCGGCAGAAAGAGATTTGAATGGCTTCTCTCCGCTCCGGTCTGGTCGCGCTGTCGGTTCTGGCAGCCGGGCCCGTTTTCGCTGCCGACATTCCGCCGCGGCCGGCCCCCCAGCAATATGCGATCGCGCCCACGCCGACCCACGACATCGTGCTGGAACTCGGTGCCGGTGCGCAGGTGCGCCCCACCTATGAAGGCTCCAAGGATTTCGAGGTGTGGCCGACCGGGTTCTTCGAACTGCATTATCTGCGCATTCCCGGCTATGGCGAAGTCAAGAAGAGCCGCATCGAGCAGGGCTGGTCCATCGGTCCGTCGCTCCGCTACACATCCAAGCGCAAAAGCGCCGATTATTCCGAACTGACCGGCCTCAACGATGTTGGTGCCTCCTACGAGGCAGGCGCCCGCGTCGCCTACACGTTCGGCATGCTCCGTCCCTGGGCCGCTTTGCGCTACGGCTTCGGTGGCTTCAGCGGGTTCATCGGCGAAACCGGTCTCGACTTCATCTTCCAGCTCAATCCGGCCACCGAAGTGACCATCGGACCGCGCGCCAGCTTCGCCAGCCGCGATTACATGGAGACCTATTTCGGCGTGACCCCGGCTGAAGCGGCCCGATCCGCGCTGACTGCCTATGCACCGGGCGGTGGCTTCAAGGGCGTGGGTGGCGAACTCACCACGCGCTACGAATTCATGCCACAATGGAACGTGGTTGGTGTTGTCAGCTACGAGAGGCTGATCGGCGATGCTGCCGATTCGCCGATCGTGCAGGTCGGCAACGAAAACCAGTTCACCTTCAAGCTCGGCATTACCCACACCTTCGGTCTGCGGCTGTTCCATTAGGCCGACCGGCCGTTTGCGACTGGACGTTTAAGAACTTGAGCGCGCCCCAAGGGCGCGCTCTTCGTTTCAGCGAGAGGACTTCATTTCGTCAGGGACGCGGTTCGCTGGTGACCGGGGCGGGCGCGATTTCCGAAAAGCGCGTCAGGTAGATCACCGGCAGGATGCCGGCAGCCACGATGATCAGCGCCGCCAGCGCGCCTTCCTCGAAATTGCCGCGTGTGGCGAACTGATAGATATAGGTCGACAGCGTTTCGATATTGAGCGGCCGCAGCAATAGCGTTGCCGGCAATTCCTTCAGGCAATCGACAAAGACAAGCAACGCCGCGCCGGCCAGCGCCGGACGCATTAGTGGGATATGGATGCCAAGCGCGATGCGCGGCGGCTTGCTGCCAAGCGTGCGCGCCACATCGTCGATCTCGGGGGCGATGCGCGCAAGGCCGGCCTGCGCGGAGCCGGTTGCAATGGCCAGGAAGCGGATCACATAGGCGATGATCAGCGCGGCACTCGAACCGGCAAGGACAAGGCCAAGCTGCGGACCGCCGACAAAACCGGACGCGGCATTGAGCAGGTTGTCGATGCCGACCAGCGGCGACAGCAGGCCCAGCGCCAGCACCGTGCCGGGGATGGCGTAACCGAGACCCGCGATCAACAACGCTGATGTCGCAAAGCGGTCGCGCAGGATGCGGACCACCAGTGCCGCCGCAAGACCGATCGCGATGGCGATCGCGGTGGCGCTGGCGGCGAGGAAAATCGTCGTCAGCGTATGACGGACGAGATCCGGATCGAAGCCGGTCACAAGGCCGCGCGCGGCAACCTCCCAGGCGAGAAAGGCGAAGGGCAGCACAAAGCCCAGCAGCACCGGGATCAGGCAGAGCCAGAAGGCGAAAGCGGCGGCGCGGCCTTTCAGGGGAATGCGTGGCACATAGCGCTGGCGGCGCAGCGAAATGATGAAGCGGCGGTGCCGCCGTCCATACCGCTCCAGCGCCATCAGCGCGATCACGATCAGCAGCAATGCGCAGGCGATCTGCGCGGCACCGGGCAGACTCGAGCGATTGATCCAGGTGGTGAAGATCGAAAGTGTCAGGGTCTGCACGCCAAGATATTCGCTGGCGCCGATATCGTTCAACGTCTCCAGCAGCGCCAGCGACAGTCCGACCGCGAGTGCGGGCCGCGCCAGCGGCAACGCGACATGCCGCAACAGCATAAACCGCGAGGCGCCGAGCGTGCGCGCGACCTCGATCAGCGAGGCGCTCTGCGTCTGGAACATCGCGCGCGCGGCCAGATACACATACGGATAGACGACGAGCCCGAGCACCAGAATCGCGCCGGGCAGGGAGCGGATCTGCGGAAACCAGTAATCCGCCGCAATCGCGTATCCGAAGACGGTGCGGAAGGCGGATTGCACCGGCCCCGCGGCATCGAACAGATCGGCATAGACATAGGCGACGATATAGGTGGGGAAGGCGAGCGGCAGCGGCAGGAGCCAGCACAATGTGGCACGGCCGCGAAATTCATAGGCGGTGACTGTCCAGGCGGTGCCGATGCCGATGGTTGCGGTCAGCGCAGCCACGCCCGACAGCAGAATCGCGGTCACGACGGTCGAATGCGGAACGACATAGGTCCACAGATGCCGCCACAACTCGCTCTCGCCCGCCAGCGTGAAGGTCGCAAGGCTCACCAGCGGCGCCAGCACCGCGGCGGCCAGCAACAGCAGGAAGAGCCGCGCCAGCAGATGACGCGGCATCCGCATGGGGCGCGGCGCCGGCATGCTTTCGGTGGCGGACAAGGCGGTCATATCCGGTCGCAACAAGGCCGCCCCGGACAGATCCGGAGCGGCCTGTTCTCGCAGAGGGTGAGTGCCGCTCCGATCAATTGTCGAAGCCGACCTTGTCGACCAGATTGGCGGCCGCCTTCTTGTTTTCGGCAATCTTCGACAGCGGCAGCGGATCGGCCTTGAGCGGACCGAAGGAGGCAACGATCTCGTTGATCTTGATGCCGTCCTTCACCGGATATTCCGAATTGATGTCGGCATACATTGCCTGCGCGGCATCGCCAGCCAGCCATTCGATCAGCTTGATCGCATTGGCCTTGTTGGGCGCATTCTTCGCCAGCACCACACCCGAGACGTTCACATGCGTGCCGCCGCCCTCGAAGGTCGGCAGGATCACGCGCACCGCATCGGCCCATGGCTTCTGCGCAGGATTGCGCAGCATCAGCGGGTAATAATAGGTGTTGCCGATGCCGATATCGCATTTGCCGGCTGCGACATCGCGTGCCTGTTCGCGATCGCCGCCGGACGGCTTCTGCGCCAGATTGGCCTTCACGCCGCGCAGCCATTCCTCGGCCTTGGCCTCGCCATGCTTGGCGATCATCGCCGCGATCAGCGCGTTGTTATAGATGTGCTGGCCGGAGCGAATGCAGATCTTGCCCTTCCATTTCGGATCGGCCAGCTCTTCATACGTGATGGAATCCTGCTTCACGCGATCCTTCGACGCGTAGACAACGCGCGCACGCATCGAAATGCCGTACCAATGGCCTTCCGGATCGCGATATTGCGGCAGCACGACCTTTTCCAGCACGTCCGACTTGATCGGCTGGGTGATCCCGGCCTGCACCGCATCCTCGAGACGGCCGATATCGACGGTCAGCAGGACGTCGGCGGGGCTGTTGGCGCCTTCGGTCTTGATGCGCTGTTCGAGGCCGGACGAGGCGGACACGACATTCACCTTGATGCCGGTGTCCTTGGTGAAGGCATCCAGCAGCGGCTGGATCAGCTTGCCCTCGCGATAACTGTACACATTGACATCGCCCTGTGCGGATGCCGCGACAGGCAGTGCGACAAGGCTCGCTGCGGCGCAGGCAAGCGCGAGCTTTCGGATAGTGATGGATGACATGGCGATCTCCCGGAGTTTGAAATTCCGGTACAGCTAGGGGCCAGCCGGACGCGGCGTCAAGGTGAATTCTTCTGGAAATTCAATAACTTGGAATGATTCCAGACTGTGCATGAACTGGAATCGATCCAAACAGGATGCTTTCCCTTTGAACGCGCGAGGAGATTGCGCGGACGCCGCAGAGCCGCTGCTTGCGGCGCCTATCGTTGCGTCCGCAACCGCGTCAATCGGGCCGGGCGGGCGTCGGCGATTTCGGCCACCAGCTTGCCGATCAGCGCCTGGCCGAAGGACTGGAAATTCTCCGCCTCCATGACGAAGGCGCCGGGGCCGCCAATGACATTATCCTCGAAATATTTCGCAAGCCCGCCGGGCGGATTGGTGTGTTCGGGATTCCATGGCAGCGGCTGGTCGCTCAGAATGACCAGCCCGTTGATGGTCACGCCCTGCGCCAGTGCATCCTCGCGCGCAGCCAGAAGGCCGCGTCCGGAATTATGCGTGCCGTCGCCGGAGATATCGATCGTCTGGCGCTGCGCCTTGAAGGGCGCGATCTTGAACAGCTCCATCGAGAAATCAATGGCGCCGGAAATCGACGTGCGATCCGCAAAGGCGCGCGGCGCCTCGATCAGCGCATCGGAAAAGCGCCGCGCGGCATCCGGGCCGTCGATCTCTGTCCAGCCGATCATGAGTTTCTGCGCGTTGGCCCCCGACCATTCGACATAGCAGATGGCGATGCGCTGGTTCGGCCCCGACATGATCGCGTTCATGACGCGCGGATCGTTCAGGGCCGCGGCGTAGCCCTCGCGCTGCAACTGAAACTTGGTGCTGTCGACACTGCGGGACACGTCCGCCGCGAGCACAAGCAGAAGGTCCACCGCCTCCGCCGCACGCAGGGTGGCATTCGTCAAGGTCAGCGTGAGAGCGGCGAGGAAAATTCTGAAAAATGCCATCCGCCAATCCTGCGGACTCGCCCCGGAGCGGCCGCAAGTACAGTCCTAGCCAGCTCTGTGGCAGAAGTCAGCCGGAGGCTGCCGGCACCGGAACACGGCTCTCCGCGCGGATGGGCGCAGACGCGAAGGCGATTTCCGCAAGCGTGCCGGATCCGGGCGTGCTCTTGATCGTGAACCGGGCCCGGTTGGCTTCCGCCAGCGCCTTGGTGAGTGGCAAGCCGAGGCCCGTGCCGCCGGTGCCGTCGCGCAGAGCGGTCGCTTTCTGGCGGAACGGGTGCAGGGCCGCTTCGATATCCTGCGCGCTCATGCCGATGCCGGTATCGCGGATGCGAAGGACGATCTCGCTGCGCTCACCAGCGGCCGTCGAGACGATCACCTGACCTCCGGGCCTCGTGAACCTGATCGCGTTCGACAGCAGGTTGACGATCATGTCCCGCACACAGCGGGCGTCCGCAACAATGTCGGCGATGTCATGCGACAGCGCGCTACGCATGATGATGGGCGCGGCGTTGGCGTCCTCCTGCATCCCCGTGACAATCTCCTGCACAAGATCGTTCAGGTTCATCGGTGCAGGATTGAGCTCCATGCGCCCGGCTTCGATCTTCGTCAGATCGAGCAGTCCGTTGAACAGCGACAGGAGATGGCTGCCCGAGGCATGGATATCGCGCAGATAGACGCGATAGCGTTCATTGCCGACCGGGCCGAAGCGCTCCTCGATCATGACATCGGAGAAGCCGATAATGGCATTCAGCGGCGTGCGTATTTCATGGCTGATCCTGGCGAGGAGCCCGGCCTGTGCGGCGGAATCCCTGTCCGCCTGCCGGCGCGCCGCGATCAATTCGCGCTCGATATACTTGATTTGCGCAATATCTCGGAAGGTCGCGCAGTAGCGCTCGCCCGCAGGATCGATGCGCCCGATCGACATCAACAGCGGCGTCAGATTGCCCTGCCGCCTGCGGCCGGTGATTTCACGCCCGGCCTCGGCCCGTCCGTCCGGCTCGCGCAGCGCACGCGCAAGACATGACGCGGCGATGGCCTCGCTGTCGGCCGCGAACAGCGAGGTGAAGGCGCGGCCCGCCAGATCGCCTGCCGTATAGCCGAACAGCCGCTCGGCGCCGGCATTGACCTCAAGGATCAGACCTTCGGCATCGACAATGACAACACCATCGGTGGCGATATCGAGCACGGCCGTGAGCGCGTCGGCGCGGTCGTCGAAAGATGGCGAAGCCGGCATCAGGCCTTCGGCCAGGACCAGCATGTTGGCGAGATCGCCGTCGATCGGCGCATCGAAGATCTGTGCGGGGATCGGGTCGCCGCCGCCGGGACGCGCGATATGCAGCGGCCTGCCGGCGGCAGACGATGGCGCCGGTTCGGCATCGTCGACCATGAGCGCGTCGAGGCCACCGCTTTCGGCGAATTCATCGAGCGAGCGATGCCCGAAGACGCGCAGGAACGCGTCGTTGGCGTAGAGAAGATTGCCGTGCTTGTAGATCATGATCCCGAACGGCAGACGATCGAGGATCGGACGATCCAGCGCCAGATCGGGATCGTCCGGCACCAGTCGCGGCGCCGACGGATTCCTGACCAGAGCCGCGACATTGTGCGTGGCGATGAGGGCGTCCAGTGCGCGCTCGTCGTCGCTTGCAGGGGTAACAATGCCGCGCGCCAGTTCGTCGGCGCCCCTCAGGCGGGCGGCGAGGCGCGAGCCCAGTTCGTGAAACGCGATGCTTTCCGTCGCGGTCAGAAATTTCGTGTCCATGTCCGAGGCGGGGAACTGCACGATATTCTCGGTCGGCGCCGCTTGACCGGATGCGGGCGCCTCCGTCGCGTCCTCTGCTGACACGTCTTGTGCCGTCCTGTCCTGTGCCGACGGATCGGGTGCCGACGCATCGGGTGCTGTCGCGGCTGGTGCGATCTCGTGGCGAGCCTCCGGTTCTTCCGGGGGGGCCGCGTCTGCGACGCTCGGGCTGGGGTCCGGTTCGTCCGCTGCCGAAGGATCTGCCGGCATGTCCGGCACCGCGCAGGACATAACGTCTTCAGCAGTCCCGGTTTCCACCTCCGGCGCGCTACCTGTCATCGCAGGTGTCGCCGGTGCAGCCGTCTCATCCGGTATTGCCGGGTCCGATGCAGGCTCGGTTGTTGCCGCCTCCGCCGTTTCCGCTTTCGGCAGCGGCAGGCTTGCGGTCGCCGCTGTCAGCGTGCGGGCCACGCCGAGGCCGCGATAGCCGCGGAAATGTCCCGCCTTGTCGAAAGCCGGAATGCCCGACAATTCCACCGGGACACGTTCGCCGGAGACAAGCGGCCATTCCACGACGATACCGCTCCAGGTGTCGCGGGACCTCAGCGCACGCGACGAAAAGCCTTGCGGATCGAATGCGAGCTTGGCGGAGATCTCTCCCCAGAACCGTCCGATCAGTTTGCGCGTGCGCGGGCCGGTTTGCGCCAGAAAATCCTCGCTCAGCATTGTCAGGCGGTTGTCGGCATCGGTCTCGAAGACGAAACGCAGCGGATATGGCCGTTGCGGCACAGGCGGTGTGGCGGCGTGTGTGGCCTCCTGGCCGTCGTCCCGGCTTGCCGCCGCCGGAACGGGCTCTGCCTCCGGTTGCGTCAGCGCCGGGATGGCGGGGTGCAGCATAGCAAGCGTAATCTGGTCGCTGCCGGTTCCGGCAATCCATGTCTCGGCCGACACTTCGCGCATGTCCGGAACTACTCCGTCCGGGATCATCCCGTCGGCACCCGGTGCGCGCGCCAGCAGGCGGCCATCGGCGTCGAAAGCGACCAGCGGCGCGTTCACATCCTTCAGCAGCGCGCCTGCGCGCATTGGCAGCATTTCGACCGCAGTCACGGTCTCGATCGATTGCACCAGCAGGGCCAGCCGGCCGTTCACGACGCGCTTCGCACAGGTGCAGGTGAGGGCGCCACCCATCGGCATGCCGAGCCCCCGCAACCGCCCGAGCTGCGGCCGTCCGCCCGGCGTGAGCCGTTGTCCGATCCGCTTCAATTGCGCGCAAAGCGCCTGCAGTGTGACCGGCGCTCCGGCTGCGGCTGCCGGTGAGCCGAGGCCCAGCATCGCGCAGGCGGCAGGGTTGGCGAATACCAGCGCATTTCCATCAGTGCTGAACAGCCACACCGGCTGCTCCGCCATCGCATGCGCGGCCACAACGGGGTCACGCAGCAGGTCCGCGATATTGTCTGGCGCAGCCATTCATCTCAAGCCGGAATGCGCCCGTGGCGCGGAGGAAGAAACCCTTAACCGATTCTTAGTCGCAGGCTTCCACCCCGTCCATTGAGCGGCGGCAAGAGGTCCGGGATAACCCTAACCGGCGGACTGCATCCCGCAGGCTGTCTCGGCGTTGACGTCATATTCGTGATAGGCTTCGCCGCACGTCCCGCCATCCAGCATCGAGGTAGCCATGGACCCCATGAAGCCGTTCGAAGTCCCCGCCGATATGCGTAAACTCGCCGAGCAGAGCGTCGATCAGGCCCGACACGCCTTCGACAGTTTCATTGCTGCTGCGCACAAGACCGTCAGCGAAATGGAAGGGCGCGCGAATGCCGCCCGCAGCGGCGTGCTCGACATGAGCTCGCGCGCCATGGGCTTTGCCGAACGCAACATGACCAACTCGTTCGACTTCGCACAGAACCTGGTGCGCGCGAAGGATGTCGAAGAGGTCGTGCGGCTGCAGACGGAATATGTGAAATTGCAGCTTGCCGCCCTGAACGAACAGGCAAAGGCGCTGGCCGAGGTGGCCACCAAGACCGCCAAGGATACGACCGCGCCGAAGAGCTGATCCGGCGGCCGGCGGCGTCGCCAAATTGCCGGCAGAGCTGCTAAGCCACGGCAATTCCATGCAGATTGTGCGTCGCAATAGATTTGTTGCGTCGCACCATCCTTTGTGATAGGCATCTGCCTCTTTCTTAAGCCGTCAAACCAAAAGAGGATCAGCACGATGTCTGAGGCCGCCACGGCACCTGTGACACCGAAAAAGTCGGTGTTCG
Source organism: Pseudomonadota bacterium (assembly GCA_023392205.1). GTDB lineage: Bacteria > Pseudomonadota > Alphaproteobacteria > Rhizobiales > Xanthobacteraceae > Pseudorhodoplanes. Next base: position 669 of record JAEVZN010000302.1, on the reverse strand, counting down.
AAACTCCCATGCTGGAAATGCCCTCCTTCGACATGCCGAAGATGGAAGTCCCGGCCGCTTTCCGCGAAATGGCGGAAAAGAGCGTGTCGCAGGCGAAGGACAATTGGGAAAAGATGAAGGCCGCCACCGAAGAGGCGACCGACATGATCGAGACGAGCTATTCGACTGCGTCCAAGGGCGCGACCGATTACGGTCTGGCCCTGATCGATGCGGCCCGCACCAATGTCAACGCGACCTTCGATTTCTACAGCAAAATGATGACCACCAAGTCGCTGTCGGAAATGGTCGAATTGTCCACCTCGCATGCCCGCAAGCAATTCGAGACGATGTCGGCGCAAGGCAAGGACCTCACGGCTCTTGCCCAGAAGGTGACGACCGAGAGCGTCGAGCCCCTGAAGTCGGGCGTGACCTCCGCTTTCAAGAAGGCCTCCTGATCGCACGTGGCGGTTCCGTTGGATGAGCCCGGGCAGCTTGCCCGGGCTTTTTTTGCGCCTGATTTCGGGCCTGCGCGCCCCGAGCTGCGACGGGATCGCGCGAGGGGCGAGGCGGCAACGGCTTGCTTGCCAAACCGCGCCCGAGGCCCTAGTTTCCGCCCCGTCATGACGGCCCGCTGCGGCCGATATGCAGCTGTAGCTCAGTTGGTTAGAGCGCCTGACTGTGGATCAGGAG
>JAEVZN010000202.1 GCA_023392205.1 Pseudomonadota bacterium | reverse complement strand
CGCAAGGCCTATGCGGCCTTGCCGAGCGTCTCGGCCTATGTCGTGATCGCACAGGACGCGGTGGAAGCCGTGATTTACGAACGGCGCACCGGCTTTTCCGAGCACCGGCTTGAAACCCCAGGCGCTGCAGTGGAGCTGTCCGAGTTGGGCATTACGCTGCCGCTGGCTGAAATCTATCGCGACACGGGACTGGACCGGACTGACAAATGAAAGCGCGTGTGACCGTGACGTTGAAATCCGGCGTGCTCGACCCGCAAGGCAAGGCGATCGAAGGCGCATTGAAGTCGCTGGGCGTCGATGGCGTCGCCAGCGTAAGGCAGGGCAAGGTGTTTGACATCGAGATCGATACGGCGGCCGGGCAGGGCGCCGAGGCGGTGCTGAAAGCGGCGGCCGAGAAGTTGCTCGCCAATACCGTGATCGAAAACTATCGCATCGAAGTCCTTTGAGGACGCGCCGGCAGCCATGAAATCCGCGGTCCTCGTCTTCCCCGGCATCAATCGCGAGCGCGACATGGCGCGCACGCTGAAACTCGTCTCCGGCGTCGAACCTGTCATGGTGTGGCATGCCGAGACCGAACTCCCCGCCGGCACCGATCTGGTCGTGGTGCCGGGCGGATTTTCCTACGGCGACTATTTGCGCTGCGGGGCCATTGCCGCCCGTGCGCCTGTCATGGATGCCGTGCGCCGCTTCGCGGCCAAAGGCGGACTGGTGCTCGGCGTCTGCAACGGCTTCCAGATCCTGTGCGAATCCGGGCTTCTGCCGGGCGTGCTAATGCGCAATCGCGAACTGAAATTCATCTGCAAGGATGTGTATCTGCGCATCGAGCGCTCCGACACGCCATTCACCCGCGGCTATAATGCCGGACAGGTGATCCGGGTGCCGGTCGCGCATGGCGAAGGCAATTATGTCGCCGACGCTGAGACTGTCGCACGGCTCGAAGGCGAGGGGCGGGTGCTGTTTCGCTATGCGTCGCCGGATGGCGAAATCTCGCCGGAATGGAATCACAACGGCGCCATCAATGCGATTGCCGGCATCATGAATGAGGGCGGCAATGTCGCCGGCATGATGCCGCATCCGGAAAATCATGTGGACAGCCTGATCGGCTCGACCGATGGCCGCGGCTTGTTCGCCGGTCTGACCGGATATTTTGACAAGGCGGCATGAGGCGGCGGCACCGGCCGTCAGGCGGCGTGAATGTCCTTCAGCAGCGTGCCGACTTCCTGCTGAAGATGGGTGGCCTGATCCTTCAGTGATGCCACGGCTTGCGTTGCCGATTCGGTCGCATTCCGCATGCGCTGGATTCCGTCATTGATGCTGCTCACGCCCCGCGATACCGCCGCGACGCTTTGCGCCGAGATGGTCACGCTGCCGGAAATGTCGGACGTGGCCGCATTCTGCTGCCGGACTGCATCAGTAATGGCACGCACCGCCTCGTGAATTTCGGCAATGGTCCTGTCGAAGGCGTGGATGACGCCGCCTGCGTCGCGGGCCGCATTCTGCACGGTGGCGATCTGCTGCTGGATGTCGCCGGTCGCGTCCGAGGTTTGCTGCGCCAGCGATTTCACTTCGTTCGCCACCACACTGAAGCCGCGCCCGGCTTCTCCGGCACGCGCGGCTTCGATGGTGGCGTTGAGGGCGAGCAGGTTTGTCTGCTCCGCGATGGCGTTGATCAGCGCGACCACCTCTCCGATCTTGGCCACGGCGCCATCCAGCTGATCGACGGTCTGCGAGGCTTGCGCGGCCTTGCGCGCGGCGGCTTCGGCCGTCGCGGACGAACGCTCGATCTGCTGAAAAATGGAATTGATGGAGATCTGCAATTCCTCCGCCGCACCCGCGACCGCTTGTGCATTCACGGCGGCGTCATTTGCCGACGCCGACAGGCCAACCGATTCCTGCGTCGATGAGGCGGTCAGATCGCGCAGCGAATCGGCGAGCTGCGCCACCTGCACCACCGAGTGATGCACCTTGCTCAGGCTGTCCCGGATCGCACGTTCGAAGCGGTCCGTCGCGCGCTGGATGCGCTCGGCACGCGCCACGCGCTGCTGGTCATTGTTGCGTTCGCGCGCCTCGATATCGCGGATTTTCACCAGGCCATGCCGGAAATCTTCAACGGAGCGTGCAATCGAACCGATCTCGTCAACGCGTGAATTCTCCGCTGTGGGAGAGGTGAGATCTCCGGCGGCCATCCGGTCGACGCTGTCCTTGAGTGCGGTCAGCGGCCGGATGATCGTGCGCGCCGCGATGAGCCATGCCACGATCAGCGAGACCAGAAGACCCACTCCTCCGATCAGGGCCAGAAGCCGGCCCGACAGATGCTGGTATTCGATGATACCGGTCATCGCCTCGCGAACGTCGTTTTCGCCATAAAGGCGAAACGCACGTTCGAGATGCGCATTCAGCGCCTGGCGTTCGGTGCGATTGGCTTCCCCGATCTCGCGGGCTGCGTCTGGTCCCTTCTCGAAGCCGACCGCGGTCAGATTCCGGCGGAGGTCGGAAAAGGCTTTCAGGATGGCGGCGAGCTTGTCGAAGGCTTCGCGCCGTTCGGGCTCGACGATCGCGCGCCATTCCGAGAGCGTCTGGTCGATCTCGTCGAGATGCCGGATCAGCCCGTCGGCAAAATACCTGAGTTCGGCCGGATCGCGCGACGCATAGATGCCGCGCGATTCCATCACCACCATGGACACCAGCCGGTTGACGCGCTCTGCATAGATCGCCTTCAGGGTGGTCCGTTGCAGCGCCTCAGTGCGTGCCCGCAGACCCTCGATGGTCGCGATGGCCGCCCCCACCAGGACGATGGCCACAAGACCGAGGCCAAGGACGCTGGTCAGGATCCGGACGGAGAGGCGGGTGCGGAAGGCTTGCATGATGTCGGTGGCGGGTCGCCCGTGAGTGTGCAAGTTCCATGATTCTGTGCTTTTCCACAACGGAAGCGTGCAGATTGCAGTCCGCGGCACGCGAAGTGTTGCCATGATGTTGCAAGGTGGCAATCCGCCGGGCCGCCCTGTATGTCAGGGCACACCGCGATCCGGCGGCGCTTCGCACCGGACGCATCGCCCGTGCCCCATGCTGACTGGCTGACCGCCCCGTGATCCAGAGAAGAACGCAGATAACCCCAGAACTGGTCGCAGAACACGGCCTCAAACCGGAAGAATATCAGCGAATTCTGGACCTGATCGGCCGCGAACCGTCGCTTACCGAGCTCGGAATTTTCTCCGCGATGTGGAACGAGCATTGCTCGTACAAGTCCTCGAAGGTGCATTTGCGCGGTCTGCCGACCGAGGCACCGTGGGTGATTCAGGGGCCGGGCGAGAATGCCGGCGTTATCGATATCGGCGACGGGTTGGCCGTTGTCTTCAAGATGGAGAGCCACAATCACCCGAGTTTTATCGAGCCTTATCAAGGGGCTGCGACCGGCGTCGGGGGCATTCTGCGCGACGTGTTCACGATGGGCGCGCGGCCGATTGCCTGCCTGAATGCGATCTCCTTCGGCGATCCGGCGCATCCAAAAACCCGCCATCTGGTCTCCGGCGTGGTGGCGGGGATTGGCGGTTACGGCAATTCCTTCGGCGTGCCGACTGTCGGCGGCCAGACGCGTTTTCATGCGCGCTACAACGGCAACAATCTCGTCAACGCCATGGCCGTCGGCATCGCCCGCGCCGACTCGATTTTCTATGCGGCGGCGTCCGGCGTCGGCATGCCGATCGTCTATCTCGGCTCCAAGACCGGGCGCGACGGCATCCACGGCGCCTCCATGGCGTCGGCAGAATTCGGTGAGGATTCCGAGGAGAAGCGGCCGACCGTGCAGGTCGGCGATCCGTTCGCCGAGAAGCTGCTGCTCGAAGCCTGTCTGGAAATCATGCAGAAGGGCTGTGTCATCGCCATTCAGGACATGGGTGCGGCCGGACTGACGTGCTCGGCCGTGGAGATGGGCGCGAAGGGCAATCTCGGTGTCACCCTTGATCTGAACAAGGTGCCGACACGCGAAACCGGCATGAGCGCTTACGAGATGATGCTCTCGGAGAGCCAGGAGCGCATGCTCATGGTGCTCAAGCCCGAGAAGGAAAAGGAAGCCGAGGACATTTTCCGCAAGTGGGGTCTGGACTTCGCCATTGTCGGCGAGACCACGCCCACGCAACGCTTCATCATTCGCCATGACGGCGAGGTCATGGCCGATCTGCCGATCAAGGAATTGGGCGACGAGGCGCCGGTTTACTATGGTCCGTTCGTCGAGACGCCGAAGCAGCCGGTCATTGCCGCGCAGGACGTGACGCATCCTTTGCCGGTTGCCGATGCATTGCTGAAGCTGATCGGGACGCCGGACCTGTGTTCGAAGCGCTGGATCTTCGAGCAATACGACCACATCATTGGTGGCAATACCGTGCAGCGGCCGGGCGGCGATGCCGCGGTGGTGAGGATCGAAGAGGGGCCGAAAGGTCGCGCGATGACGGCCGATGTCACCCCGCGCTATTGCGAGGCCGATCCGTTCGAGGGCGGCAAGCAGGCCGTGGCCGAGGCATACCGCAATCTTTGTGCGGTCGGCGCGACGCCGCTGGCCGTCACCGACAATCTGAATTTCGGCAATCCCGAACGTCCGGAAATCATGGGGCAGTTTGTCGGCTGCGTGCGCGGCATCGGCGCAGCCTGCAAGCAACTCGATTTCCCGGTCGTGTCGGGCAATGTGTCGCTCTACAACGAGACCAACGG
>JAEVZN010000176.1 GCA_023392205.1 Pseudomonadota bacterium | reverse complement strand
CACCCAGACTGCTCATCGTGGAAGCGCGTTTCTACGATGACCTTTCAGACGCCCTGCTCAAGGGCGCGACGACGGCCCTCGAGGCTGCCGGCGCAAGTTTCGATGTCGTCACGGTCCCCGGGGCGCTGGAGATTCCCGCCGCGATCGCCTTCACTCTCGACGACGATGGATCGGATTACGACGGCTACGTGGCGCTCGGCTGTGTCATCCGCGGCGAAACCTACCATTTCGAGATTGTCGCCAACGAATCGAGCCGTGCGCTCATGACGCTGTCGGTCGAGGAGGAACTCGCAATCGGCAACGGCATCCTGACGGTCGAGAACGAGGAACAGGCATGGGCCCGCGCGGACGTCGAGCGCGGCGACAAGGGCGGCTTCGCGGCCAGGGCCGCGCTTACCATGATCGCCCTCAGAGACCGTCTGGGAGCCTGAGCGTGGCGCGTACGACCGACGACAACACCCCCGCGCGTGACTGGCGCCCTGCCAACAAGAGGGGCGCGGCGCGTCTCGCCGCGGTCCAGGCGCTCTACCAGATGGATGTGGCCGGAAGCGGCCTGCTGGAGATCACCGCCGAATATGAATCGCATCGCCTCGGCAAGGAGGTCGATGGCGACCTCTACCGCGAAGCCGATCCGCAATGGTTCCGGGCCATCCTCTCCGGCGTGGTCGAAAACCAGAAGGTGGTCGATCCCGTCATCCGCCAGGCACTCACCGAGGACTGGCCGTTGTCCCGTCTCGACTCGACATTGCGCGCGATCCTGCGTGCCGGCGTCTACGAATTGATGAAGCGCAAGGACGTTCCCGTCGCCGTCATCCTTTCTGAATACGTGGATATTGCAAAAGCCTTCTACGAAGACGACGAGCCCAAGCTTGTGAATGCGGTACTGGATCGCGTGGCACTGCGGTTGCGCGGGGAAGGCCGCTCAGGAGGCAATGTGCGATGACGGTGCTCAGCGCCGGTGAGGCGAAGCGCAACGCGGTCGTCCTGTCCGTTTCACAAGCCGTGGTCGGTGCGGCAACGCCCATCACCATTTCGTTGGGCGGCCTGGCCGGCTACTATCTGCTGGCCGCCGACAAGACGCTGGCGACGGCGCCCGTCACTGGCTTCAACATCGGTGTGGCTCTGGGCGCGCTGCCCGCTGCCGCGATCATGCGGTGGATCGGCCGTCGCAACGGCTTCATGAGCGGCACGGTCGTAACTGCGATCGGTGGGGTGGTGGCCACGCTCGCGCTTTTCGTGAGCAATTTCTGGCTGTTCGCCATAGGGCTTCTCATCGTCGGGGCGGGCAACTCCTTCGTCCAGCAATATCGCTTCGCTGCCGCCGACAATGCGCCGGCCGAGTTCAAGGCGAATGCCATTGCCTGGGTCCTGGCCGGCGGTGTTTTCGCGGCCATCATCGGGCCGCAGACCGCGATCTGGACGCGTGATCTCTTTGCCCCGGTGATGTTTGCCGGCGCGTTCGCCGCCATCGTCGTCCTCGCGCTGCTCGGGCTCTTCGTCCTGTCTTTTCTGCGGGTCCCCGATGATGCAGGGGCGGCCGCTCCCGCGGTGCCGCCTCAGCCGCCGCGCGAACTCCGCCAGATACTCTCCCAGCCGCGCTTCATTGCCGGCATGAGCTGCGGCGTCGGCTCCTACGCCCTGATGAGCTTTGTCATGACCGGCGCGCCACTCGCCATGGTCGGCTGCGGCTTTACGCCCGACGAGGCCGCGCTCGGCATCTCCTGGCACGTGCTCGCCATGTTCGCGCCGAGCTTCGTGACCGGGCGCCTCATCGGTCGCTTCGGCAAGGAAACCATTGTGACGGTCGGCATGACCCTTTTGATCGGCTCGGCCATCGTCGCCCTGTCAGGCATCCAGCTCTGGCAATTCTGGACGTCGCTCGTCCTTCTGGGCATTGGGTGGAACTTCGCCTTCATCGGCTCCACGGCCATGATCGCGGAGACCTATCGGCCGACCGAGACCAACAAGGTTCAGGGCTTTCACGATTTCATCCTGTTCTCAACCGTGGCCTTCGGCTCCTTCATGTCCGGCGTGGTCTACAATGTCTGGGGATGGGAGATGCTGAACTGGATCGTTTTCCCGGTCACCGTCTTCTGTCTGGTGGCACTGGGCTATCTCGTGCTGGTGGCCCGCCGGAGCCCGCTCGCCACCTCTTGAGCTCCTAGAAGGCATCCGCGCCTTCGCTCCATGTCTGCCCTCACGTGCAGCAGGAAGCGGCCCGCCTGCGCCGGCTGCCGCGGCGCGTGCTTCTTGTGGCCAGCCACTTCTGAACTTGACAGATGCGTTTCAGATAAGCGCGAATGGCGAGAGGTCTCGCTGCGGCGATTCCGTCTGCCTTCATCGGTCCGGGGAGGGGTACGTTCCGGCCAGAAACAGGGAAATTCGGCATGACAATGCTTTACGTCGTCATTGCCTGCGGTCTGCTTTCAGTCCTTTACGCCATCTGGGCGACGCAGTCGGTCCTCGCGGCCGATCAGGGCAATGCACGCATGCAGGAAATCGCGGGGGCCATCAGGGAGGGCGCCCAAGCCTATTTGACAAGACAATACACCACCATCGCCATCGTCGG
>JAEVZN010000062.1 GCA_023392205.1 Pseudomonadota bacterium | reverse complement strand
CAAACAAGTGCTTAACACTATTGGCTTTTACAGCCTCGTACTTCGCTTGCAAAACGAAACCGACCCCCGCTCCCCTGCAACTCCAAACCCCGTTGCTCCCTCGCCACACAGACGGCCCCCAGACGGTGTCATGAGGTAGCGAGATGAACAATGTCGTTAAAAGTTGCAAAAATCATCAACATGAGGACCAAGGCTAACCCAATCCGAAAACCCATTTCCTGCGCACGCTCCGACAATGGGCGGCCACGCAGCGCCTCGATTCCATAGAACAGAAGGTGACCGCCATCCAGCAATGGCACCGGAAACAGGTTCAGAAGCCCGATCGAGACCGAAAGAATCGCCGAGAGGTTCATCAGCGCGACAAATCCGACGGTCGCCACCTGCCCCGACACCTGAGCGATCCGGATCGGTCCGCCCAGCTGATCGGCGGCCTCCCGGCCGGTCACGATCCCACCCAGATAGGACATCGTGCGCTCGATCACGAACCAGGTCTCCCCGACGCCCATCAGTACGGCGCGATGGGCAGGGACGGTTTCGAGCTGGGAATCCTGCGGAGACACAGACCGGGTAATGCCCAGAACGCCGACCCGATGGGTGTTTCCGAAATTATCCTTGACCTCGCGCAACGCAGGGGTCGCCTCTAGGTCCAGACGCGTGCCACCGCGCTCGACTGTGACCGTCAGCCGCTGGCCAGCGCTGGTGCTTACCACCCGCTGCATTTCGGCAAATGTCTCGATCGGCCTGCCGTCGATCGCGACCACGACGTCGCCCGGCTGCATTCCGGCCGCGGCGGCGGCACTGTCCGCTTGAACGCCGTCCACCCGAGCCGTCGTTGACGGCTTCCCGTAGAAAGCGAAGATAGACGCAAAAATAATGATGGCGAGGATGAAGTTCGCGAACGGCCCCGCCGCGACAATGGCAGCGCGCCGGCCGACACTCTGATGGTGGAAGCTCTGGCGTCGGTCACTGGCCGACATGGCGGCGGCGGCGCTGGCGTCCGGCGTTGCGCTTGCGACATCCTCGTCGCCAAAAAACTTCACATAGCCGCCGAGCGGAATGGCAGAAACCTTCCATCGCGTTCCGTGCCGGTCATTGAAGCCGAGCAGCTCAGGCCCGAAGCCGACGGAAAATACGAGGACACGGACGCCACACAGACGCGCTACCAGGAAATGGCCAAGTTCGTGGAAAAAGACCACGATCGTCAGGACGAACAGGAATGGCAGCAGGGCGCCGGTAAAGCCGCCGCCCCATATATTGAAATTCTCAAGAAATCCCATGCAAGTCTGCTCGCAAGTCCGCGCCCAGCGCCCGTAAAAGTATTGCCTTACACAGACGCAATCAGTGTGAAGCCATCAGTTCCTGCGCCAGGGTCCGTGCCTCGCGATCGGTGCCGAGCGCATCCTCAACACTAACCGGTTCCGCAAGCAACCCCTTCCGGTCGGCCGCTTCCAGCGTCCGTTCAACGAGCGCCGGAATGGCGGCGAAACCGAGGCGATGCGCCAGAAATTCAGCGACGGCCACCTCGTTGGCCGCGTTCAGGACTGTGGGCGCCGCACCGCCGGTTTCCAGCGAGGACCGCGCCAGCCGCAGGGCCGGAAACCGGTCGGTATCCGGGCGTTCGAAAGTCAGATTCGCCATCTGCTCGAGTTCGAGCCGGCGGGAGGCTTGCTCGAAGCGGTCGGGCCAGGCCAGGCAGTGAGAAATCGGCACCCGCATATCGGGGGGCCCGAGCTGCGCGATCATCGACCCGTCCTTGTACTCTACAATCCCGTGCACCAGTGACTGCGGATGGACATAGATATCGATCTCGCTCGCCGGCATCTGAAACAGATGATGCGCTTCGATCAATTCCAGGCCTTTGTTCATCAGGGTCGCCGAATCGATGGTGACTTTGGCACCCATGGACCAGTTGGGATGTTTGAGCGCCTGCTCCGGCCGGGCAGACTCGATCGCATCTCTTGTCCAGGTCCGGAACGGCCCTCCGGATGCAGTCAGAATGAGTCGCGCGACTTCGTTTTGGCGCCCGGCGGACAGGGCCTGGAACAGCGCGTTATGTTCGGAATCGACCGGCAGAATTGTGGTGCCTCTGGCCGCCGCGCGACGCATGAACAGCGCCCCCGCACACACCAGGCATTCCTTGTTGGCGACGGCCACCGTCGCGCCCCGCTCGACGGCCGCCATCGTCGGCGCCAATCCGGCCGCTCCGCTGATCGACGCCATGATCCAGTCGGCCGGTCGTTGCGCTGCCTCGATGACAGCCGCTTCGCCTGCACCGGAGGCGATACCTGTTCCCGCAAGCGCCGATTTCAGGGCCGGATAGGCTGCCGGATCGGCGACGGCCGCGAAACGTGCCTTCAGGGCAATGGCCGCTTTGGCAAGACCTCGGGCATTGCTTTGCGCGGTGATGGCTTCGACTGCGAAACGCTCGCCTTCTCGGATCAGCAGATCGATGGTGCTGGTACCGATCGAGCCCGTCGCCCCAAGAATGCTGACTCGGCGCTGATGGCCGGCATCCTGATGCGATGGACGATGCGCTAGCGGTACGGTCACGGCGCGTTCCTCACCAAATCAATATGCCGCTGGCGGGACTTTCGAACCCTCCGCGCAGCACGCCGACAAAGGCGGCCAAGGCCGCCGCGAAGATAAAGCCGTCCAGCCGGTCCATGACCCCGCCATGGCCGGGAATAAGTCCCCCGGAATCCTTGGCATCGACACTGCGCTTCAGCCAGGATTCAAACAGATCGCCAGCCTGCGACGCGACCGACATTCCGACCGCAAGCGCTACGAGTGGCGCAGAGAATTGACCGTATGCCCAGAAGGCGACGGCAAGGCCCGCCCCGACGCCTGCGATGGTGCCGCCAACCGCGCCTGACCAGGTTTTCTTCGGACTGATTGCGGGGGCGAGTTTGGGGCCGCCGATCAAACGCCCCGCAAAATAACCGCCAATATCGGTGCCCCAGACGATCGCGAAGACAAATAGGATTGCCGCAAAGCCGAGCGAGATGTCGCCGCGAATGATGACCGGCGCGATCAGCAATGCGCTGGCATAGAGGATCCCGGCGCAGGTCAGCGGTCCCTTTCGGCCGGCCGTGACGATGGCCGCAAGCGTCCCCAGCGCAATCATCATGATCACGAGTGGGCCACTGCCGATCTGGATGAGGATCCCTTCCAGAATCAGGATACTTGCACCTGTCGCCAAGACGACATTGCGCCCCTGCGGCTGAACCAGACCGATCCATTCCCACCAGACTGCGACGGCAGCCATGGTCCAGAATGTGGTGAAAGGCCAATCGCCCAGATAGGCGATTGCGATGGCCAGCGGCGCAAGGATTGCAGCCGATGCGATGCGAAGCATGAGATTGCGCGACGCCGGCACCGGCTTGTCGAGAATCCCCGCTGGCCCACCGTTCGGCATGATCACGATCCGACCGCCGCAATTCCACCGAATCTGCGCTCGCGTACGGAATATTCGGAGATCGCGCTTTCGAGACTGGCGCGATCGAAATCCGGCCAGAATGTCGGGACGAAGACGAGCTCGGAATAAGCCGATTGCCAGAGCAGGAAATTCGACAGGCGTTGTTCCCCGCTTGTGCGAATGATCAGGTCGGGATCGGGAAGATCCGGCGCATCCATGAAGGCCGAGATCCGCTCGGCATTGATGTCCGCAGTCTGCAGTCGACCGGCGACAATTTCCTCCGCAATGCGGCGCGCAGCACGCGCGATCTCCTGCCGCGCGCCGTAATTGAAAGCGACAACGAGAGTCAGACCGCTATTGGCGGCCGTCATGGTCTCGGCTTCGTCAAGGAGACGAAGGACATCGGAGTCGAGATCGTTGCGTTCGCCGATGACCCGCACCCGGATATTGTTGCGATGCAGATCGATAAGATCGTTGCGGATGAAGCGGCGCAGCAGCCCGAGAAGGTCGCGGATTTCCGATTGCGGCCGCGACCAGTTTTCGGCGCTGAAGGCGAAAATGGTGAGATAGCCAATTCCGAGTTCGCCAGCCGCCCGTACCGTCCGCCGCAAGGCTTCCACACCGCGCCGATGCCCCTCCCCGCGCGGCAAACCACGGGCCGCCGCCCAGCGGCCGTTACCATCCATGATGATGGCCACGTGCCGCGGGATTCCGTAGCCCGACCCCCCGTCCAGTGAGACTTTCGGCATCGACATTGGATCTGTCCGTCCGCGCGAGTTGACCTGACGTCAAACCGTCAGGATCTCTTTTTCCTTGGACGCGAGCAGTTGATCGATTTCCTGGATCGTCTGGTCGGTCGCTTTCTGAATGTCCACCGAATAGCGATCGTGGTCATCCTTGCTGATCTCGTGATCCTTCTCGAGCTTCTTGATAACGTCGATGCCGTCGCGTCGAACATGCCGCACGGCGACCCGCGCGGCCTCGGCGTACTTGTGCGCAACTTTGACCAGTTCCTTGCGACGCTCTTCGTTCAATTCCGGAATACGTAGACGAATGACCTGGCCCTCGGTCTGCGGATTGAGGCCGAGATTGGCATTGGTAATCGCCTTCTCGACCGCATGGACCATGGCGCGATCCCAGACCTGAACGCTTAGCAAACGTGCCTCAGGGACACTGACAGTAGCAAGCTGCGAAAGCGGCATATGCGTACCGTAGGCGTCGACCTGGACCGGATCGAGCAGTCCGGCGCTGGCCCGGCCCGTTCGCAGACCACCAAGCTCCTGCTTGAGCACCGTGATCGCCCCCTGCATACGGCGCTTCAGATCGTTGATGTCATGGGTGGTTGTTGCCATCTCTCGCTCTCTTCAACGCATGTGGTGGTCAGTCCACGTCCGGCCTGTCGCTCCAAGCCGGACCGGCTGCATCGATCAGGGCCGGACATTGCACCGGCCTCCATTGGTCGCGCGATCCCTGGGTCAGGTGGCCCGGCAGAATCACTCGGAAACGATGGTCGCACGGCCTTGTCCGCGCAAGACTGACGCGATGGCGCCCGGCTCGCGGATGGAAAAGACGATGATAGGCATAGCATTTTCGCGGGCAAGCGCGAACGCGGCAGTGTCCATCACCTTCAAATTTTTTGAAATTGCCTCACCTGGAGTTAACCGGTCATAACGTACGGCGTCCGGATCCCGTTTCGGATCGGCATTGTAGACACCGTCCACATTGGTGGCCTTGAGGACCGCCTTGCAATCCAGTTCCGCGGCCCGCAGCACCGCCGTCGTATCGGTGGTGAAGAACGGATTGCCGGTTCCGCCCGCCAGTATGACCACCTGCCCTGCAGCGATCAGGTCCAGCGCGCGGCGACGGGAAAAATGATCGCAGATCGTGGGCATCGGGATCGCAGACAGGGTGCTGGCCACACCGCCCATGCGCACAATGGCCGCCTCCAGCACCAGGCTGTTCATGACGGTTGCCAGCATGCCCATGGTATCGCCGGTCGGCCGCGGCACGCCGCGGGACGACACATCGACCCCCCGGAACAGATTCCCCCCGCCGACCACGAGCCCGATCTCGACCCCCATCGCCTGGGTGGCCACGATATCGGAAGCGATGGCATCGACGATCTGCTGGTCGACGCCGAAGCCCGCGCCGCCTGCAAGCGCCTCGCCCGACAATTTGACGATCACACGTCCATAGACCGGTGCGGTCATGCTGCGATCGTCCCGTTTCGTGCCTGTGCCCTCAGTTGGGCTTAGCGGCCGCCGCGACCTCGGCCGCGAAGTCGGATTCCTGCTTCTCAATCCCTTCGCCCAGCGCATACCGAATGAAGGCCGTCACCTTGACCGGCGCACCGATCTTGCCTTCGGCGCCTTTCAGGGCCTGAGCCACGGTCTTGTCGGGCTCATGGATGAAGGGCTGATCCAGCAGACAGACC
>JAEVZN010000058.1 GCA_023392205.1 Pseudomonadota bacterium | reverse complement strand
GATGCGGTCATTCATCTGGCCGCGTTGTCCAACGATCCGCTGAGCAACCTCAATCCCAACGTGACCTACGACATCAATCATCGCGGCAGCGTGCATGTGGCGCGCATGGCCAAGGAAGCGGGTGTGCGCCGCTTCCTGTTTGCGTCGTCCTGCAGCAATTACGGCCAGTCGACTGCAGACCTGATCGACGAGACTGGTGCGCTCCGCCCGGTGACGCCCTATGGCTGGTCGAAGGTCCTCGCCGAACGCGACATCACCAAGCTGGCCGATGCCGACTTCTGTCCCGTCTTCTTCCGACCCGCGACGGCCTACGGCATGTCGCCGCGCATCCGCTTCGACATCGTGCTCAACAACCTCGTGGCCGGCGCCGTCGCCGACGGCAGCATCTTCCTGAAATCCGACGGCACGCCATGGCGCCCGATCGTTCATGCGCAGGACATTGCCCGCGCATTCGCGGCAGGGCTGACGGCGCCGACGGACAAGGTTCACGGCCAGGCATTCAATGTCGGCACCACCGCCCACAACTACCGCATCAGCGAGATCGCCGAAATTGTCGCGAGCGTAGTTCCAGGTTGCCGGGTGGACTATGCCGAAGGTGCCGGTCCGGATACGCGTTCCTATCGTGTCAGTTTCGAGAAGCTCGCCACGGTCTTGCCGGCGGCGCGGCCGCAATGGGATGCCGAAGCGGGTGCGAAGGAACTCTACGCCGCCTTCTCGCAGTCCGGCGTGTCGCGCGACGATTTCGAGGGGCCGCGCTTCCAGCGCATTGCCCACATAAAACAGCTCATGCGCGATGGTGTCATCGACAGCGAATTGCGTCACACGGAAAAAGCCAGGGTCGGCAAGACACTGTCACTTGTCGATTGATCGCTGCAAGCGATGGAAGTTCGCGTCCTCGATTCAAATATGACCGGCGCCGGCGAGACCGACGTCGGTCAAGCCATGTACGAGCTTGCCTGCAGTCTTTTTCCGATCTGCCGCAGTCTGACCGGGCAGGGAGTGCGAGACACGCTTGATGTTCTGTCGCAAACCGTCGAACTGCAGAGGCATGCCGAGGCGACCGGCACGCCGCTCTTCGATTGGGTCGTGCCTCCGGAATGGACCATCAGGGATGCGTTCATCAAGGCGCCAGATGGAAAACGCGTCCTCGACTTTTCCGCGTCCAATCTGCACGTCGTCGGCTACAGCATGCCGATCCGCCGCCTGATCGACCTGGCTGAGCTGAAACGCCATGTCTTCACGCTACCCGATCAGCCCGACCTGATCCCTTACCGGACGTCCTATTACGGTCGAACATGGGGCTTCTGCATGAGCCACACCAAGCTCATTTCCCTCCCGGACGCGGTCTATGAGGTCTGTATCGATTCCGAGCTGAAGGACGGCCAGCTCGACTATGGCGAATACATTCATCGCGGCCGCACCGAGGATGAGATCCTTCTGACGACGCATATATGCCATCCGTCGCTTGCCAACGACAACTGTTCGGGTCTGGCGCTGCTGGCGATGTTGGCGAACGCGATGCGCGGCCGTGACACGCGCTACACCTACCGCTTTCTGTTCGCGCCCGGCACACTCGGCCCGCTGGCATGGCTGTCGGCAAACGAGGATCGGGTTGGCAGGGTCAAGCACGGCATGGCTGTGTCCTGCGTGGGGGACGGCGGCGGCCCGACCTACAAGCGCAGCCGACGCGACAATGCGGTCATCGATCGCGTCATGACGCACATTTTGGCGGGCGAGAGCGAGCAGGCGCGATCCGTGCCGTTCTCGCCTTATGGCTATGACGAGCGGCAGTTCTGTTCACCGGGCTTCGACATGCCGTTCGGTCTGTTTCAGAACAGCGCCTTTGGCACTTTTCCCGAATACCACACTTCGGCGGACAATCTGGATTTCATCCGTCCCGAGCACCTTGCGCGCTCCTATCGCATCGTCACTGATCCAATCGACATTCTGGAAGAGGATTGGATTCCGGTCAGCCTGAACCCGAAGGGCGAGCCGCAACTGGGGCGCCGGGGGCTCTATGCCTCGGTCGGCGGCCCTTCGTCGGGAGGCCATTCCACCATGCCGATGTTGTGGGTGCTGAACCTGGCGGATGGCCGGCACTCGCTGATCGATATGGCCGAGCGCTCGGGTCTACCATTTTCGCAGATCATCGAAGCAGCGCGCAGGTTGCGCGAGCACGATCTGCTGCGTCCGGGCTAGTTACCCGTCAGGCTTCCGTCATTTCGAGGAGAGGCCATGCGCGGTCCCGGTCCGAAAGGGTCGTCGGCCGGGCAGGCCATTCGATGCCGAGGAAGGGATCGTCGAACCGAAGGCCACACGCCGCATCCGGCACGTAGTAGGTCGACATCAGGTAGTTGACCAGACAATGGTCTGCGAGCGTGATGAAGCCCTGCGCGAAGCCCTTCGGCACATAGAGGAGCCGGCGGTTGACGGCCGAAAGCTCGACCGCAAGCCATTGCCATCTGGTGCTGGATCCGGGGCGCATGTCGACTATGACATCGAGCACGGCGCCGTTGATGCACGAAACGAGCTTCGTTTCGGCATACGGTTCCCGCTGGAAGTGCAGGCCGCGGAGTGTCCCCTTCTTTACCG
>JAEVZN010000606.1 GCA_023392205.1 Pseudomonadota bacterium | reverse complement strand
CCCCCCACCTTCAACGGCCAAACCCGCCCCGAACCTTCTGCGGGCCCGCACGGCCGGGTGGCCCTGAATGCAACGGGACAGATGGGGCCGGCACGCCTGAAGCTGACGTCGGTCTTTGACGGCGGCGTCGCCAATGCCGGGCGTTCGGGCATGACGTTGCAGGCGGTGTTCGACGCCGACGACATGAATGCGTTGCTGAAAATGGCGGCGGCCGACACTTATCTCTCGGTTCCGGCCGAACCCGGCCGCGCGACGCTGACCCTCAAGGGCCGCGCCGACACCGATATGCGCGTGGAAAGCCATATCGAGGCGACCGGTCTCGATATGCGGGTCGGCGGTTCGGTGCGCGAATTCACCGGCGGGCTTCGCAGCGCATCGCTGGATGTGATCGTGAGCAAGGCGGCGTTGAAACTGCCTGCCGCCGGCATGGCGGGCGTGCCTGTGTCCGGTACTGCGAGCGTCAGCATCGATCCAGACGGTTTGCGGATCGAGAAGCTGCAGGCGCGGGTATCCGATTCCGGCGTGAACGGCCGCGCCGATGTGCAATTCGGCGTGCCGGCCAATGTCTCGGGCGACCTGACGCTCGACACGCTCGATCTGCCCGCATCATTGGCGGCGGCCGGCATCCCGCTGCGCGCCGACGATGGCAAGACCTGGAGCGCGTCGCCATTCCCGGCTTTGCCGCTGCCGGTGCTGGCGGGGAGCCTCAACGTGAATGCTGCCCGCGCCGGAATTGCCGCCGACATGCAGGCGTCGAAATTGCGGGCGTCGGTCGTGTTCCGGAAAACGGACATCGCCATTCAGTCGCTGGACGCCGAATTGCATCGCGGCAAGTTGTCGGGCGACCTAGTGCTGCGCAAAGCGGGCGACGGGATCGCTGTGTCCGGTCATGTTCTTGTCAGCGATGCCGACGCAACGCCGTTTCTGGCCGGCGAGAAGCCGGGCGTGCTGAACGGCCGCGCCACTCTCGATCTCGCCTTCGATGGCGCCGGGCTGTCGCCGCGGGCGCTGATCGGATCGCTGAACGGCAAGGGGACGCTCGTATTCGAGCGCGGCTGGATCAGCGCGCTCGATCCGAAAGCCTTCGGCGCCGTGACCCGCAGCATCGATCAGGGATTGCCGCTCGATCAGGGCCGCATCCAAGAGGCGGCACTTCGCGTGCTCGATGCGGGACCGCTGGTGGTGCATCGGGCGGAGGCGAATTTGTCGCTTGCGGCCGGTGTGCTGCGGATCGAATCCTTCACCTCCAGCGCCGACCGGGCGGATCTGCGCGCCAGCGGCTCGTACAATCTCAGCGATTCGAATGTCGATCTGCGCTTCGTCCTGCAGGGCGCGACGCAGCGCGGCATGGAGCAGCGCCCCGAACTGGTGATGAGTGTCAGGGGACCGGCACAGGCCCCGGCGCGCGTGGTCGATGTCTCGATGCTGACCGGATGGCTTGCCATGCGTTCGGTGGAACAGCAGAGCAAGCGCATCGAAGCCATCGAACAGGGCCGCCCGGCCGATTCCGCCTTGCCGGCGATGGAGCCCGACGACGCGACCGATCTTCCGGAAACGGCGCCGATCCTGCCGCGCACGCGTCCACGGCAACCGGCCACGCGCACGCGTGGCGAGCCGCCGGTCCAGCGTGTGACGCCTTTGTCACCGCCGTCTGCGCCATCCGCGCCGCCGGCGCGGTCGTCTGTCGGGATCGGGGCATTGCCACCACCGGTGGAGATCAGGCCTGCCCCCGGCGAACGGCGGCAGGTGACGCCGCCGCAACAGGCTGCGCCGCAGCAGAGCGCACCACCGGCCGAAACGGCACCGCGCGCGCCCAGCGCGCAGGGCAATCCATTCCCGACGCCGATCGGGTCGCCGCCGGTCCGTAATTTCTAGCTAGAATTCGTCGTTCGTCATCCGGAAATCGGCACCGAAGCCGTCCGGCTTCGACGGCATCGCTCGCTCTACGTCGCGCAGGACGCAACGATGACGATCACACAGTTACGGATGGCATGTGCCACGGTGACGATGCCACGGTGAAGCGCCCCCGCGCTTCACCGCAGGATCGTGCCCGCTCAGACGCTGCGAATGCTGTCCCGCAACAGCGGCTTGTCGTTCGGAATCTGCGAACGGTAATGATCGAGGACAAACAGCCGGATCGCCGACGACAGATTACCATGACGCCGCTGTGAATCGATATTCGCCACCATGTCCGACAACGTCATGTTGCGCTGGTCGGCGATTTCCTTCAGGCCCTTCCAAAACGCGTCTTCAAGACTCACGCTCGTCTTGTGTCCTGCTATGACGATCGATCGTTTCACGACCGGAGATTTCATTGGCCTCTCCGCTTCCAAGCTGGTGGCCGTCGAGATTGCGTGAAGACTTGTCACGTTGCGCCCCTTCAAGTTTGCGCTCCGCCTTCGAACGGCCAAAGGTTATTCGTCGAGCTGCAGCATCATCGGCATGACGCTGCCGCTCGCGCTTCTTCCTCGCCTGCCGAAGATTGAAGACGTCGCCCATCCTAAGATCCGGTACTCACCGGCTCTATCGGTCCCCCACGGGCCGATATTCTAATGCCACATACGGGCTGTTGATTGTGCCATTAGCGTGGCGTCGGCAAGGCGGAATTGGCACCGATTCAAAAAAGCAGTTGTCATCCACTTAAGACAATCACCGACGGTAAAAACAATTCGCAACTCGTTTGAATTTAATCTGCCGGACCGGTCATGCTTTCGGGGCGGACCAGGCGATCGAAATCTTCCGCGGAGACAAAGCCGCCATTGACCGCTTCCTCGCGCAAGGTGGTACCGTTTCTGTGCGCGAGCTTGGCGATTTTTGCGGCCTTGTCGTAGCCGATGGCGGGCGTCAGTGCGGTGACCAGCATCAATGAACGCTCGGTCAGGTCGCGGATGCGCTCTTCGTTGGCCTGCAAGCCGATAAGGCAATTGTCGGTAAAGGAGCGCGCCGCATCGGCAATCAGCCGGATCGATTGCAGCAGGTTCAATGCGATGACCGGCTTGAACACGTTCAGCTCGAAATGACCCTGGCTTGCGGCCATGCTGATCGTGGTGTGATGGCCGAAGACCTGGCAGCAGACCATAGTCAGCGCCTCGGCCTGGGTCGGATTGACCTTGCCCGGCATGATCGACGAGCCGGGTTCGTTTTCCGGCAAGGTTAGTTCGCCAAGGCCCGAGCGCGGGCCTGAGCCGAGCAGGCGGATGTCGTTGGCGATCTTGAACAATCCGGTCGCGACCGAGTTGAGCGCGCCATGCACGAAGACTTCGGTATCGTGCGCGGCCAGGGCCTCGAACTTGTTCTGTGCGGTCACGAAGGGCAGGCCGGTCATTGCTGCAACGCGCTCGGCAAACAGATGCGCGAATTGTGGCTTGGCATTGAGCCCGGTGCCGACCGCGGTTCCGCCCTGTGCCAACGGGTAAAGTTCATGCAGCGCCAGCTTGATGCGCGCAATGCCCGATTTGAGCTGTGCGGCATAGCCGGAAAATTCCTGCCCGAGCGTGAGCGGCGTTGCGTCCTGGGTATGCGTGCGGCCGATCTTGACGATATGCGCGAAGGCCTTCTCCTTGTCGCGCAACGCCTCGTGCATGTGTTCCAGCGCGGGGAGGAGGGTCGCCACGATCTCCTGCGCGGCCGCGATATGCATCGCGGTCGGGAAGCTGTCGTTGGACGACTGGCTCATATTGACGTGGTCGTTCGGATGCACCGGCTCTTTCGCGCCGCGTGCTCCGCCCAGCATCTCGTTGGCGCGGTTGGCAATGACCTCGTTGAGATTCATGTTGGTCTGCGTGCCGGACCCGGTCTGCCAGACCACCAGCGGGAAATGTCCGGCGAACTTGCCGTCGATCACCTCCTGCGCCGCGTTGACGATGGCCTCACCGGTCTTCCGGTCGAGCGAGCCCAGTTGCATGTTGGTTTCGGCGGCGGCGCGCTTGAGAATTGCGAAGGCGCGGATCAGCGGCTCCGGCATCCTGTCGCCGCCGATGCGGAAATTCTCGAGCGAGCGTTGCGTCTGCGCGCCCCAATAACGGTCGTCGGCAACGGCGATGGGACCGAAGCTGTCGGTCTCGGTACGGGTCTTGGTCATGACAGCCTTCTATGCCGGCGCAGCGCGTCACCCGGGCGAGACGCTTGAAGCGGCTATTTCTTGCGGAACCTGTCCAGCCGCACGACCTCGCCCGTGGGCTTGTCGGTCGGCGGTTCGGGCGTCTCGCTGCCGGTGTCGGGCAACGTCTCGA
This sequence comes from Pseudomonadota bacterium, assembly GCA_023392205.1. GTDB lineage: Bacteria > Pseudomonadota > Alphaproteobacteria > Rhizobiales > Xanthobacteraceae > Pseudorhodoplanes. Next base: position 3,905 of record JAEVZN010000606.1, on the reverse strand, counting down.
CCGTCGCGGAGCCCGCGTCGCCTTCGGTCACGTCCTGGCTGATCGGCTCGACCTCGATGGTCTCGAATTGCAGGCCGAATTGCACCGACGGATCGAAGAAGCTCTTGATGGCCGCGAACGGCACGCTGAGCTTTTCCGGCACGCCGCCGAATGACAGCCCGACCTCGAAGCCGGTCTCGGTCACCTTCAGATCCCAGAACTGGTATTGCAGGATGACCGTCATTTCCTCCGGGAATTGCTCGCGCAGGCGCGGCGACAGGCGCACGCCCTCGTCCTCCGTGCGGAAGGTGATGGAGAAATGATGCTCGCCCGGCAGGCCGCTTTTGGCGGCGTCGGTCAGCACCTTGCGGACAAGGCCGCGCAAGGCATCCTGGGCAAGCAAGTCGTAGCGGATCTGGTCGGTGGCCATATGTCGTTTTTGCCGTCGGAATCTGAGGCAACCTAGCGCGTTTTTCCCGAACACGTCAGCCCGCAGGTCTCAGGAAGCGGGGGACAAGGCACGCGGGGTTGCCGGAATGGCGGAAAGTGGAGGCTTCTGTTGCCAGGTGCCTCCGAACCCCGCCTGACGGAGCTAAACCCGCCAGGGCTTTAGGTCGGTATTACAGACTGCGTTACGCAGCCTGAGCAACCGGAGCATAGTTGTCGTTGGCAACTATACGTTTGGCCCGATAACGGCGGTACCATGCCGAGCGAAAGAACAACCTTTACGCCCTCGTCGATCCTGTTTCGCCCCCATCAGCAACGGCCCGCCCCGGAGGGTCGCAAGCCGCTGGTGGTGGAGGCGCCGGGTACTGCCCCCGGGTCCGAAAGGTTTATTACGAAGCCCGTTTATCGCCATAGCCGGCTTGCGCCGGCACGAGAGAATATAAGGATATGGCCGCCCGGAGGGAAGGGCGGCGTGGCTTTTCATGTGAAATATTTCCTAGTGTCGGGGCCGCACAGGGTATTTCCGGCCTGTTTGGCGCCGTCTGTGGCGCGATTGTCATGCACGTAGAAGCCCGCCACCTCGGAGCTGAGCGCGCCTGCGCGGATGATCGTCGCCCGGTTCCCCGGCCGCGATGCCGGTCCCCTGCCGCCGCCCGTTGTCAGGCCCCCGCCATCTGCATCCGCGCCTCGGGCGGGGACCTGTCCACCGCGCAGGCCCTGAAATCGGCGCTGCCCGGACTCTGGAACACCGCCAGGTCGAATTCCGGCAGCAGGGCGAAGACGTGGTCGAAAATGTCCGACTGGATCGCCTCATACGGCCCCCAGTCGGTGGTGTTGGTAAAGCAATAGATTTCCAGCGGCAGGCCCTGCGCGGTCGGCTGCAATTGCCGCACCAGCAGGGTCATGTGCTGGTGGATCTGCGGATGTGCGCACAGATAGGCATCCAGATAGGCCCGGAATGTCCCCGCATTGGTGATCCGGCGGGTATTGGCGCGCACGGCGCCACGATCGCCGAGCTTGCTGTTCCAGGCTTTCAGCTCCGCCTGCTTGCGTTGCAGATAGGTTTCCAGGTGCTGAAGATGGCTCAGCTTCTCGATCTCGTCTTCGGTCAGGAAGCGGATGCTGGTCTGGTCGAGATAGATCGCCCGCTTGATGCGCCGTCCGCCCGATTCCTGCATGCCGCGCCAGTTTCGGAACGAATCCGAGACCAGCTTGCGGATCGGGATGGTGGTGATGGTCTTGTCCCAGTTCTGCACCCGCACGGTATGCAGCGCGATCTCGATGACATCGCCGTCGGCATTCAGGCTCGGCACCTCGATCCAGTCGCCCACGCGCACCATGTCGGTCGACGAAATCTGGATGCTGGCGACAAAGGACAACAGCGTGTCCTGGAAAACGAGGATCAGCACCGCGGCCATGGCGCCGAGGCCGGAAAACAGGATGATCGGCGACTGGTCCATCAGGGTGGCGACGATAAGGATCGCCGCCACGACATAGACCGCGATCTTGACGATCTGCACATAGCCGCGGATCGGCCGGCGTCTCGCGATCGGCCGCCGGTGATAGAGCGTGTCGACGACGCCGAGCGCCGCTGCCAGCGCCATGGCCAGCATCAGGATGATGAAGGCGTGCGAAACATTCTTGACCACGGTGACGATCGCGCCCGGCAGATGCGGCACCAGCGCGATACCGGACGCGATCACGATGGCCGGCATGATATTCGCCAGCCGCTCGATCACACCGAAGCCGCGGATTTCCTCGTCGCGGCCGAATGTGGTCCGGTCGAGCAGGCGATGGACCACCCGCAGCAGGATGCGCTTCACGACGAAATTGGCGAAGGCCGCGAGCAGCAGCAGCACCAGCAGGACAGTGAGGGTGTGAAGCCAGGGCTGCCCGGTAATGAATCCGTCGATCTCGTCCAGCATGCCGGGATACGTCTCCTGATGCATCGATGTGCGAAGGCCGCCGGATGTCGCCTGAGGCTTCGATGCAGCTTCGCGGGGATTGCAGCCGTGGCTGCGGCTTCATGGTGCAGCCGGGGCTGCGGCTCATGGTGCGGGCGACTGGCCCTGACGCCAACCGGACCCGCCGGTACAGGCCGCGCGGGCAGGTGCTTGCTCTTATAACCGCAAAGCGGAACCGGATTGAACCTCCGGGGCGAAGTTTTTCCGACTTGCGCCGCCGCTCGCGCCGTCACCTGCCATGCTTGCAGCGGCGAAAGCCTGCACATTGTCGCGGCAACGCTGCTCTCGACCGGCGAATCTTTGCCCAGCGGCGGGAGTTCCCAAAGGTCGCGTGCAGGCCTAGCCTTGTTGCGCCGGGTTAGGTGTTCACTTCGAGGGGGACAACCGTGACCGGTGCGCGCGATCTGCCTAAACCCAGCGGCATTATCTTCGGCCTGCACGACCGGCCGGGGCCGGGCACCAGTCTGCTCGCCGCCTCGCAACATGTGCTGGCGAGCATTGTCGGCATTGTCACGCCAACGCTGATCATCGGCGGTGCGCTGGGGCTCGGGCAATACGTGCCCTATCTTATTTCCATGTCGCTGTTCGTGTCGGGCGTGGCGACCTTCATCCAGTGCCGGCGCATCGGCCCGGTCGGATCGGGACTGCTCAGTCTGCAGGGCACGAGCTTTGCGTTTCTGGGCGCGATCCTGACCGCGGGATTCACGGTGAAGGGGCGCGGCGGCACGCCGGAAGACATCCTGGCGATGATCTTTGGCCTGTGTCTCGCGGGATGCCTGATCGAGATCGTGCTCAGCCAGTTCGTCGACAAGCTCAAGCGCATCATTACACCGACCGTCACCGGCATCGTGATCGCGGTGATCGGACTGAGCCTTGTCAAAGTCGGTTTCACCGATCTGGCGGGCGGCGTCGGCGCCAAGGATCTCGGCAACCCGGTCAATCTCGGGCTCGGCATGCTGGTGATCGCGGTGATCCTCGCGCTCTCCTTCCAGCGCAACATCTATCTGCGCATCTCTGCCGTGCTGATCGGTCTTGTGATCGGCTTCGTGATCGCGATGTTTCTCGGCAAGGTGAATTTCAGCGCCATCGGCGGACAGCCGATCTTCGCATTGCCGCGGCCCTTCATGTTCGGGCTGTCGTTCGACTGGGCACTGTTCCTGCCGATCGCGTTTCTCTATCTCGTCACCGCCATCGAGACGACCGGCGACCTGACTGCGAATTCGACCATTTCCGGCGAGCCGGTGAAGGGCCCTCTTTACATGTCGCGCATCAAGGGCGGCATTCTCGGCGACGGCGTGAATTCGGGCCTGGCGGCGATCTTCAATACCTTCCCCAACACCACCTTCAGCCAGAATAACGGCGTGATCCAGATGACAGGCATCGCCAGCCGCTATGTCGGCTATTACGTCGCCGGCATTCTGGTGGTGCTCGGATTGTTTCCGATCTTCGCGGCCATCTTCACGCTGATCCCCAAGCCCGTGCTGGGCGGGGCGACGCTGGTGCTGTTCGGCTCGA
>JAEVZN010000570.1 GCA_023392205.1 Pseudomonadota bacterium | reverse complement strand
GCTTCGAGCCGCTGCCGCAGGTGCTGAAGAACGTGCGCTACAAGAAGGGAAAGCCGCTGGAAGACGCCAAGGTGAAGATCGCCATCGATGGCGCGACCGCGCGGCTGAACGGCAACGGGCGCCTCGTCATCCGCCCGTCCGGCACGGAGCCTGTGATCCGCGTGATGGGCGAGGGCGACGATCAATATCTTGTCGAGGAAATCGTCGACGAGATCGTCGAGGCGCTGACTCAAGCCGCGGCCTGCGCGCCACGGCCCTGTCCGGCGCGTGCCGACGTTGCGCATCGCAGCAAAAACGTCAGCCTTTTCAGAGTCTTTCCAAACTGCAGACGCAGTTTAGATAACGTGTAATTTCGTCGATTCCCGTTTGCCGAGGGGCGGGCATACCTGTATCGATTGTTGCAGATCGAACTATCGGCCCCGGACCCCGCGTCAGTTCCATGATTGTGTGTTCCTGCAACGTCCTGACAGACACCGCGATCCGCACCGCGTGCCATGCCGCGCGTCCGCGCACCACGGGCGAGGTCTATGGGTGCCTTGGATGCAGCCCGCAATGCGGGCGCTGCGCGCGGACCATCAAATCGATCATGGACCAGGCCCTGGGCGGAACTTGCGCCACCGGCTGCCCGGTTTGCCCGCTGTCCGGCCAGCCGCTGGCAGCCGAAAAAGCCGCCTGACTTTTTCCTGATTTGCCGAGAACCGGGTTCCGTCGGCTGCGTTATGGCCGGAACGGGCGCGCTTGCTTCGCGCCGCCTCATAGTTTAGAACCGATCCAAACTACTTTCTGCACGTTTGGAGACTGCTATGAAGGGCGACGCCAAGGTCATCGAATATCTGAACAAGGGCCTGCGCAGCGAGCTTACGGCCATCAATCAATACTGGCTGCATTACCGCATTCTCGACGATTGGGGCTTCAAGTCGCTGGCCAAGAAATGGCGTGAGGAATCGATCGAGGAAATGCATCACGCCGACAAGTTCGTGGAGCGCATCATTTTCTTCGACGGCTTCCCGAACATGCAGGTGCTCGATCCGCTGCGCATCGGCCAGAACGTCAAGGAAGTGCTGGAATGCGATCTGGCCGCCGAGGTCGACGCGCGCGCCCTGTATCAGGAAGCCGCGACCTATTGCGCGACGGTGAAGGATTATGTCTCGCGCAATCTGTTCGAAGAGCTGATGAAGGACGAGGAAGGGCATATCGACTTTCTCGAGACGCAGCTCGATCTCGTCACCAAGCTCGGCGTCGAACTCTATTCGCAGCACCACATCGGCAAGCTCAGCGACGACTGATTGCCTGATGTTGCCGCGCCTCCGCGGCACGCAAAATTTGAATCTCAAGCCGATGCGGCGGGGCCTGTCTCTGCCGCATTTTTTGTGGGCCCGTTCAGAATGATTGACGCGCGGTTAACGCCGCGCTCTTGCACCGCGCGAAGTTCCAATCGTTAAAAGTCACGGTTAAAAATCAAGGTTAAGTCCCGCTTAAACAATTGCTGCGATTGTCCGCTCACTGGGACGCCGAGTTGAGGACGGGATCATGAAAGCTATACGAACAAGCCTGATGGCAGGGATTGCCGCAACCGCCATCGCCGCCCCGGCTGTGGCCGCGGATATGCCGGTGCCGATGGTCTACAAGGCGCCGATGGTGGTGCAGGAATTCTCCGGCTGGTATCTGCGCGGCGATATCGGCATGACCAACCAGAAGGTGAAGTCGATCGACAACGTGCTGTTCACGCCGGCCGTGCAGGTGCTGGACAAGTCGTTCGACACCGGGCTGCTTGCCGGTCTCGGCATGGGCTATCAGTTCAACAACTGGTTCCGCGTCGATGTGACGGGTGAATATCGCGGCCGCACCGGCTTCCGGGGACTGGATGTCTATCCGGGCGGCGTGAACGACTATACCGGCGTGAAATCGGAATGGCTGTTCCTGGCCAACGCCTATGTCGATCTCGGCACCTGGTGGTGCCTGACGCCGTTTGTCGGCGCCGGTATCGGTTATTCGCGCAACACCATCGACAGCTTCCGCGATGTCAACGCGCCCAACCTTGCCGTTGCCTATGCAAACGGCCATTCGCAATGGGAGATGGCCTGGGCGCTGCATGCCGGTGTGGCCTACAAGGTCAACAATAACTTCACCGCCGAGTTTGCCTATCGCTACACCAATCTCGGCGACTTCAAGTCGGGCGACCTGATCGGATATGACGGCACCAACAACGTCTACAATCCGATGATGCTGAACGGCGTAACTTCGCATGACTTCAAGCTCGGTCTGCGCTGGGCGCTGACGCCGAACGATGTGCCGGCCTATGCGCCGCCGCCGCCTCCGCCGCCGATGTATCCGCCGCTGATGCGCAAGGGCTGAACGGCCTCAAGCCGGTCGAGACAACAGGAGGCGGGCGCCGCAAGCGTCCGCCTCTTTGCCGTTTCATCGTTATTCGGCGGGCTGCAGCCGCTGTGGGCGCGAACCGACGAGCCGGAAGCGGGCCGGGCGTTCGAACAGGACGTTCAGCCGCGTGCCGTCCACAAGCCGCGCGAGAATGAGCGGCACGATCACCGCCGTAAGCGTCACAATCGCCGATACTGTACCGGCATCCGTAATGACGCCTGTCTTCACGAGAACGGTGCGTGTGATCGCCATCGGCAGGAAGAAGGCGAGATAGATCGCCAGCGAGTTGCGTCCGCAATAATGCAGGACGCGCAGCACATTGAACCGCGCCAGCAGCACGGAGATGCCGATCACCGCCGCCGATCCGGCAAGCCCGAGTGCCAGGGACACAAAGGCGGCATCGGCGATTCCCGTTTGCACGCACCAGAAATTCACCGCGCCGAAGGCGAGCAGTCCGGCAAGGATGGCCAGCGCATGTGGCGCGATGTGTTCCGCCGCGCGCAGGATCCGCGCGCCGAACATGTAGCCTGCATAAAAATAGACAAACCGCGCGGCGAATTCGTCGATCAGCGTCCAGTGCGTCTGGATCGGCGCGATCTCCAGCGCAGCCGCTACCGCCAGCACAAGAAGCGGGGGCAGGGGGCGCGTCAGCCGTGTGACCAGATAGAAGACCGGCAGGAGATAGATGAACCAGAGCGTGCCGAACGGCTCGATGAACGCCATCAGATACGTGGTCAGGGCACCGGCCATTCCGAGTTCCGCCGCATAGCCCGGCGCGCGGAACACGAACTGGATCGACAGCCACAGCACATAGAAATAGGCGAAGTGCAGGATCTTGCGGTCGAGGAAGCTGCGCCACTCGGCGTCGATGCTGCGCGCGACGAACAGGCCGGCAATCAGGAAGAAGGCCGGAATGCGGAACGGCTGCGCAAACGCCACGACGCCGTGCAGCCAGCCGGTCTGACCGAGCGCCTGCTCGCTCGACAATGTCGAATGCATCATCACGACCAGGACGATCGATATGCCCTTCGCATAATCGACAAAGGCCGTGCGCATCGCGTCGTTTCTCATGCGCTCTTGGTCCGATCAGCGGATCACGCCGCAAACGCACAATCTATACCTTCCGCGTCCCTTCCGCAGCCGCAGACGCTAAAGAGAGTCAACATCGAATTGTCGGGACCGCAGACGCGCAACGTTATGTTTAGCGATGCCTTAACCAACGCGAATTATGGTTTCCGGAATGTTGACGCCCGGCAAGGGCCAGTACCCGGAAGGATTGCGCAATGACGCGCCAGCTCAATCTCATTGCATTCGTCACTGCCATTGCCGCTGGCATGGCGCTGGCCGCCCCGGCGGCGCAGGCCGCCGATTATCCGTCCTTCGGATACAACGCGCCGCAGCCGCCACGGGTGCAGGAATTCGTGTCCGGCTGGTATCTGCGCGGCGATATCGGCTGGCGCAGAGATACCAAGATCGGCGACATCACGTCGAATTTCCCGCTGCCCGACATGAACGATATCAGCGACGTCGCCACAATCGGCGGCGGCGGCGGTTACAAGCAACAATGGTTCCGCGCCGATGTGACGCTCGATTATGCCGGCAAGGCCGATTACGACGGCAATCTCGGCGGCGCGCATTTCACCGGCAAGATCGAATCCTTTACCGCACTCGCCAATATCTATCTCGATCTCGGCACCTGGGCCGGCTTCACGCCCTATATCGGCGCCGGTGCCGGTGCGGTGGTGTTTCGCGCCTATGACTTCCGTCCGCCACTCGGCATTGTCAGTCTGGATTATCCGACACAGACGGAATTCGCCTGGGCCTATATGGCGGGTGCGTCCTATGCCATCGCGCCGCGCTGGCTGGTCGATTTCAGCTACCGCCGCCTGAATTACGGCGACATGACCTTCAATCCGAAACTGCAGAACGCGTTGTCGCTGAAAGACCTGTCGGCCAACGAATTCCGGATCGGTGTGCGTTACAATCTCGACTAAGTGAAGCGTTGTCCCGAAGCGAAAGGCGTGCGGTGTGGCCGCGCGCCTTTTTTCGTTGCTGGCCGGTGGTGTCTGCCGAGTTGCGGGTGGCTGCGCCATCACGCTTGTGTGTGGCGAGTGGGGGCGACCAAAGTTTTTAGCAGCCCCGCTTGACGGCGCAGCGGTCAATCCTTATTCCCGCCGGTGGGCCACCCCTCCCCAACGAGGGGCTGCTATCTGGAAGGATAGACTGCAATGACCGCCACGACTCCCGGCATGCGGCCGGCAAACCCGCATTTTTCCTCCGGCCCCTGCGCCAAGCGCCCCGGATGGAGCCTGCAAGCCCTCACGGACGCGCTGATCGGACGCTCGCATCGCTCGAAACCGGGCAAGGCGAAGCTCAAGCGCGCCATCGATCAGACCCGCGAAGTCCTCGAAGTTCCGGGCGATTATCGCATCGGCATCGTGCCGGCCTCCGATACCGGCGCCGTGGAAATGGCGATGTGGTCGCTTCTCGGTGCGCGCCCCGTCACCATGCTGGCCTGGGAATCCTTCGGCGAAGGCTGGGTCACCGATGTCGAGAAGCAGTTGAAGCTGAAGGATGTCACCACGCTGAAGGCGCCGTATGGCGAACTTCCCGATCTCTCGAAGGTCGATAGCGATACCGACATCGTTTTCACCTGGAACGGCACGACCTCCGGCGTGCGCGTGCCGGATGCGGACTGGATCAAGGCCGACCGGAAGGGCCTGACCATCTGCGACGCCACCTCGGCGGCGTTCGCGCAGAAGCTGGATTTCTCCAAACTCGATGTCGTGACCTTCTCCTGGCAGAAGGCGCTCGGCGGCGAGGCCGCGCACGGGATGCTGATCCTGTCGCCGCGCGCGGTGGAGCGGCTGGAAAGCTACAAACCCGCATGGCCGCTGCCGAAGATCTTCCGCATGACCAAGGGCGGCAAGCTCAACGAAGGCATCTTTGTCGGCGAGACCATCAACACGCCGTCGATGCTGTGCGTGGAGGATTATCTCGACACGCTGTCCTGGGCGAAATCCGCAGGCGGCCTCAAGGGCCTGATCGCACGCGCCGATGCCAATGCAAAGGCGATCCATGACTGGGTGGCGAAGACGCCGTGGATCGACAATCTCGCCGTCGATGCGGCCACGCGGTCGAATACCTCGGTCTGTCTCAAGATCACCGATCCCGCCGTCACCGCGCTCTCGGTCGATGCGCAATGGACCTTCGTGAAGGATCTGGTCGCGCTGCTCGAGAAGGACGACGTGGCCTACGATTTCGCGAACCATCGCGATGCGCTGCCGGGTCTGCGGATCTGGTGCGGCGCAACGGTCGAGCGCGACGATGTCGAGAAGCTCTTGCCGTGGCTCGACTTCGCCTTCGCCAAGGCCAAGGCCGCGTTGCCGAAGGCGGCGTAGCGGCGACCTGTCGTCCCCGCAAAGGCGGGGACCCATAACAGTTGAGCATCCATCACATCATCAATTCTGAGGCTATGGATTCCGGCCCTCGCTTCGCGCGGCCGGAACGACCAGTCCGGAACACCGAGTAAAACCATGACCGCACCGAAAGTTCTCATCTCCGACGCCCTGTCCCCCGCCGCCGTGCAGATCTTCAAGGATCGCGGTGTCGAGGTCGATTTCCAGCCCGATCTCGGCAAGGACAAGGACAAGCTCGCCGCCATCATCGGCAACTATGACGGCCTCGCCATCCGCTCGGCCACCAAGGTCACGCCAAAAATCCTGCAGAATGCCACGAAGCTGAAAGTGATCGGCCGCGCCGGCATCGGCGTCGACAATGTCGATATCCCGGCCGCCACCTCCAGGGGCGTGATCGTGATGAACACGCCGTTCGGCAATTCCATCACCACGGCCGAACACGCGATCACGCTGATGCTGGCTCTGGCGCGGCAGATCCCGGCCGCCGATCTCTCCACGCAGGCCGGCAAGTGGGAGAAGAACCGCTTCATGGGCGTCGAGATCACCGGCAAGACGCTCGGCATCATCGGCGCTGGCAATATCGGCTCGATCGTGGCCGACCGCGCGCTCGGCCTGCGCATGCGCGTCATCGCCTACGATCCGTTCCTGTCGCCCGAGCGTGCGCTCGATCTCGGCGTGGAGAAGGTCGAACTCGACGAATTGTTCAGGCGCGCGGATTTCATCACGCTGCATACGCCGCTCACCGAGAAGACGAAGAACATCGTCGACGCCAATGCCATCGCGCAGACGAAGAAGGGCGTGCGCATCGTCAATTGCGCGCGCGGCGGACTGGTGGACGAGAATGCGCTGCGTGCGGCGCTCGACAGCGGACATGTGGCGGGCGCGGCCTTCGACGTGTTTTCCGAAGAGCCCGCGACCACAAATGTGCTGTTCGGTCATCCGAACGTGATCTGCACGCCGCATCTGGGCGCGGCCACCACCGAGGCGCAGGAGAATGTCGCGCTTCAGGTCGCCGACCAGATGGCGGAATACCTGCTGCGCGGCGCGATCTCGAATGCGGTGAACTTCCCCTCCATCACGGCCGAAGAGGCGCCGCGGCTCAAGCCCTTCATCGAACTGGCGGAGAAGCTCGGCTCCTTCGCGGGGCAGCTCACTGAAGGCAATCTGAAGAAGAACCAGATCAGCTATGAGGGCGCGGTGGCGCAGATGAAGACCAAGGCGCTGACCTCGGCTGCGGTCGCGGGCTTCCTGCGGCCGATGCTTCAGGACATCAATGTGGTCTCCGCGCCGGTCATCGCCATGGAGCGCGGCATCATTGTCGAGGAGATCACCCGCGAGGCCGCGGGCGATTACGAAAGCCTGATCCGCGTCAACATCGTCACCGACGATCAGGAGCGCGCGGTGGCCGGCACCGTGTTCGCCGACGGCCGCCCGCGCATCGTCAACATCAAGGGCATCCGCATGGACGCGGAATTCGGCCCCTCGATGATCTACATCACAAATCTCGACAAGCCGGGCTTTATCGGCAAGTTCTCGGGCACCATGGGCGATGCCGGGATCAATATCGCGACCTTCCATGTGGGCCGCGAGGCCGCCGGTGGACAGGCCGTGGCGCTGATCGAGATCGACGGCGATCTGCCGGCGGATGTGCTGGAGGCGGTGCGCAAGCTGCCGCAGGTGCAGCAGGCCAAGCCGCTGCATTTCTAGTCTGTTGTATATCTAGCGATACTTGCCGCGCGCTCTAGTTTTTGGCCGCGCGCGGCAAGGCCTTGCAATCGCTTGCCACAGGCTTGCCGGCGAAACGCGCGTCGATCCATTGCAGGGCGGCGGCGCCACCGGACGCCATCGATCCGTTATGATCCGCCTCCGGATAGACCATGTAATCGACCACATTGCCGCGCGCGCAAAGCTGCCGGGCGAGATCGTCGGTGGTGTGCGGAAACACGGTCACGTCGTTCCCGCCCTGCACGATCAGGGTCGGCGCCGCGATATTCAGCCGGCCCGGTTCGTTGCGGGCGGCGAAAGCGCGGAAAGTGTTGAGCGCGGGCTTAGCCACGAACTGGTCTTTTGCAATCGCCGTCGACCAATAGCCCTGCGTCAGCGCATGCGTCATGCAGTACACATGCAGGTCCGGCAAATGGCGTAAGGCCTGCGGCGTGAGAATGCGGCGCAGGTCGATGCGCCGATCCGTGGTCGCATAGGATTGCAGCGTGTAGAGCACATACGGGAGCGACAATTCGGTCTTGTCGGACGCCATCACGGCATCGAGCCGCCCGGCGATCTGCGAGGCCGGGGCGAAGGCGACATTGCCGACCAGTTCGAAATCCTGAATGTAGGACGGGCCGAGCGAGGCCGCGAAGAGGTCGACCTGTCCGCCCTGCGAATGACCCATCACCGCATAGCGATTGCCGATGGACGGGTCGAGGCTGCGTGCAGCCGTCAGAATGTCGAGGGAGTTGCGCGCGGTCGGGCGGCCCTGCAGGAACGGATGAAAGCCCGCAACGCCAAGGCCGGCATAATCGCTCGCCACGACCGCATAGCCCGCCGCGACGAAGCTATCGAGCAAGGTGCGGATGCTCCGGATGTAATCGTGCTCGGGGCCGTTCGCGTCATCGCGCGACGGCGCACAGACCGGCGATAATCCGGTGGTGCCATGCGTCCAGGTGATCACCGGCCAGCCGCCGCGC
>JAEVZN010000532.1 GCA_023392205.1 Pseudomonadota bacterium | reverse complement strand
CCGCCAAGGTGCCACCAGCGCTATGGAGCCCGCCAAGGCTCACGCGCGCAAGACGGCCGCCGGCGCCACCGGGTGCTCGTCTTCTTCGGTCCGGGTTATCAAGCCCAACTGATATCCAATCTGATTTGCGATGCGCGATCAACCCGCACCCTGCGGGTTAAGCATCGCGGCCGGCCGCCATCCGCATCCCCGCTGAAATACGCTCTCTCACGGCCGGGTTGGCCATCCGCCGCCGCGTCAGCTCACCATGCGCCGCTCGCGTCTGCGGGTCGGACCAATAGGCCAGCGCAGCCCGTCTTGCCCGCGCGCGCTGCTCGTCAGTTCGGGGTTTGCGTTTCACGTTAAACTCCCCCTTTTGAAATGTCTTGACGTGAGCAATCATTCGGATCGAGCAGGCAGCAGGGCCGCGCCCTGCTCGCCAATCGGGGACAAGCTGCAATCGAGGTTACCACGGGGGCCGCGCATGGGAGTACCATGCGCGGGGCGCGATGGGCTTAAACGCGACGGCTGCCGTCAATTTTGCTCCTGGATCGCGGGCCGGGCCGAAGCTCAGATATCTCGGTAGCGCGACGGAGGTGTGATGGTCCGAATTACAATCCAGGGCTTGCCGGAAGTGGAACGGCCACATGCCCAGGCATTGGATCGCAACCTGACGGAGTTAGACGTTGTTGTTCGGCGCTTTGAATGTGCGCTCACCCTTTTCGATTTTTGCATCATCAATGTACCGAAGCTGCCGCAGCAGATGCAGCCTGATGCCCAAGCGATTTTCGAACAATTTAACCGCGTGCACGAATGGGCTGATATTGCTTGCCGCGATGCCGCTTTGACGCTGTGGGACTTTGCAACCTGCCTTTCTTTGATTGAAAACAACCTGGATTTATGCCCGACAGTGAGCGCTATGCTGGATCGCGTACCACTGAAAGCGGAAGTCCAGAGGTTCGAAAGGGCATTTCCCGGCTCGCGACTGATTCGCAACGCACAGAGCCATCGGATTGATATCCACGGAAACGTTGAAGCAGAGCATCAGAACGCAATGCGTGGCCCGACCGGAGACGAGCGACGATTTGAAAGCGGGTTCGATGGTAGAATGGTCTATGTAACGAAAAACCGTCAAAAATTCAGCTATGAGCTTTCTGCCGGATCTGCCGAGGCTTTACGGCTCATCGCCGCTGCAGTCTGTGAGTTGTTCCGGCCGGTTGAACTCGCCTGCTACAGACTGCGTGTCGAAAACATGGATAAGCCCGGCAGCGACGGCTCTTAAGTCGAAGATACCATCTATCGTTTGACGACGAGCCCACTGGCCGTTGTGTACGCCACCTGACATGTGCGCCTCAGGATCGTCCTTATTGAGGGCGTCCCAGAGCGCTTTTGCTAAACCGTCTCGATTTACAGCCATCAAGATTTCTCTGCGGGTTGATTTCTTCACATCAACTAGTGTCTAGAAAATTTCCTCAACGATCAGCGTCGCCTTGGACGCACCGCCAAGCTCTCTGCCGGAACCGGAGTTGCCATTCATCCATACCGGCCCGCTATTCGCGCCGACGCGGACCTTGTAGGTGTACGTCCCGGCCGCTCCTGGCGCATGTTCGAAGTCGAACCCGACAGGCATCCGATAGCCCGCTGAAAACTGGAATGCTGCGGCTTGCAGCGCGTTTTCTTCACCGTCGATAAAGAGGGCTGCGATGAAGACGCTGCCGGAGTTCATCGAGCCCCACCCGCGAAATAAAATGCGGACCCGGCTTGCTGCCGAATGTGTCGTGATCGACGCTGACAGAATTTCATTGCCTTCGGTGTTTTGTGGTGTTGTATCATCGAAAGGGATGACGATGGCAAGCTCTTCAGCGGTCGCGTATTCGTCATAGGCGCGGTTGGTCGCATGAGCTGCGACAAGCGCACTCCGCGCGGCCGCAGCATCGGCAGCCGCCACCAGCGATGCACCGAATTCGTCGATGGTCGTGTTGGCATTGACCGTGAGGTTGGCTTGCAGCGAGAATGTGATGTTTGCGTCCGCCGTCAGGACGGTCAGCGTTCTGTTCTCGGTGAGATCTGAGCCGTAAGTGACTACCAAATTATGCGACTGGTTGCTGTCCTGGAATAGCAGGCTCATGCCTTGCGGCACGACAGGACCAAATGCCGAGACGTAAAACCCCCATGCGCCTCCTGCCGAGAAGCCAATCGTGTCCGGTGCCACGAGGTCCATGCCGGTGTTGAGGTCGCTGGCAAACCCGTAATGAGGTCTGGTGACTGAACCAGCCCCAGCCAGATAGCGGTGCCCCTTGGTGATGGTTTCGAGTGTCAAGTGCTCGCCGAGCAAACGCTGGCCAGTGATGTGGTAGGACTGACAATCATCGACATCGAGAACCGTAACCAAGGACACATCAACGTCGTGCGTGATGTGAGCGCAGAGAGCAAAGGTCCACCCCGTCTTGATGAGGATGCAGCCCGTCAGAGCCGGGCTGGCGAGGCTAAAGATCAGATTGTCGAATTTGAAGGCATTGGCGTAATTATTCCCCGTAAAGTCGGGGTCAGATGCGATGTGGATACCAACCGCGTCATTGGCGGCCAATTGGATAAAAACTTTTCCGGAGAAGGTCTCGCTGTCGCATGCTCCAACAATGTCGATCCCGGTGCCGTTGACGCCATAGAAGTCCAGGTCGCCATACCGGTTTTGAGTGATGACGATATCCGGAATGTTGGCGCTGCCCGGCGGCGAGCCGGTTGGGGTTGAGCCGTAAGACCCTTTCGCCACAATGCCGTTCATGCATCCGGACGAGAACCACCTTTTGAGGTTACTGAAAACGGCGTTGCTGTTGTAGTAGGTCGGATCGCTGCCTTGGTCTCCGTCTGTAATCGCGGCCGGGTCAATTTCGCAAATTGTCCCTTGGTGAAATCCGATAAAATCAAGATCGGTGAAGTCGCAGAGCTGGTATGCGCCGAGGCCCAGCACGGTTGCTCCCTCGAAACCCGAGGCGGCAATTAGCGTCAGATTTGATAGCCCGGCTTTGTAGAGCTGCGAGCCCGCGACCTGCTGATAGACCGCATTGGTCTTGCAGATTAGCCGCGTGACGCCACGTCCCGCCCCGATGATGGGAGCAAAGGACATGGGCACAATACTTCCCTCGATGACGAAATCTCCGGGTGGCAGAGAGACTTCTTTGCCGCCTGCGCTATTGGCTGCGGCCACGGCGGCATTGATTATGTCCGTAACATCGGCGCCGCTGTAGGGGACGGCGCCCATGTTAAAAATGTCGACGACGGTTTCGCGGCGGGCATCGATGTTGTCGCGGGCTTGTTTCTTGCGCGGTGCTGTCAGCCCCTGGTCGACGTCATGGCGCACCGTGTTTTCTGCAAGACCGTCGAGGGCCTCGGCCACCGTGCCGCCTGCAGCGGACTGACTGTCATTGGCAATTCCGCTGGCTGCTGCCAGTTGCCCGCTGGTGCCGGCAAACAGCCCATCAAGGTCGCGGCGCACCTCTTGAAGGATCGCGCTTTGCCGGTCGAACTCCTGCTCGATCAGCGTTGATTTGATTGCGCCGCCCTGCGTCACATTCGTCTGCCGCTCATGCAGACGCGCGCCCTTCACCCAGATCTGCGCGGAGGCGGCAAGCCCTTCGTCAAGCGTCAACGTGAACAGGCTAGGCCAGCCGGCGCCCGTTGGCGAAGCAGACCATTGGCTCTCGTCGATCAATGTCCATTCATCGTCGGCATCGGCGCGGGTGCGCACCTGCAGGTCGGAGGCGCCAAACAGCAGGAAGTCGAACGGGCCAAAAACGGATTGGCCGCTGTTTGCAACGAGAATGGCCTGCCGCGTCTGCCGCGGGATCGGATAGAGCTGGCTCATGGTGCCCCTGCCCAGGTTGCTGCTGGGACGAATTGTCAGCCGGGCGCGAGGGGCTTAAACGCGGTCGCGGTCGGCGCGCCGGTTCCCCTTGGTCCGATCCGACGCTATGATTTCCTCGGCTGGGGGACGCATGAACTGGCAGACTGGAGATCGCTGGAGGGCAGCAGCATTCATCGGCGTGGCGTTTGCCAGCGTATGCCTCTGGACCTGGATCCTGACCGGCCAGTTTGTCTGCGAAATAGGCAGCACGACGGAGCCGCTGCAGAAGACGGTTGAGGCGCTCGATGCGACCGCCTCCTATGCCATTTCTTGGTCAGTCACCATCATCGGGGCGAGCGCCGCCGTTCTTCTTGGCCTGAAAAGTGGGATGCGGCTGACACCCTGGTCAAAGTCTCTGATGCTGATATGCGCCTTCCTATTTGGACAGGCTGCCGCAACCGGCCTTTATTGGAAACTAGGTGTTGCCAACAGCTGGTTCAATCGGTGCCTGAACTTGATCTACGAGCCCAGCATGGCTCGTGCTTTCGACGCCATGCTGTATCTGATGGTTGCCGGGGTGCTGTGCGCTCTGGCCCTGGTCTGCGTCGCAGCGTGGACCATGGATGACAGGAGGCAGGCCGATGGGCCCGGTTAGCCGCTGTGCATTAATAATTAGCTTTCTGATGGCGTGCAGCAACGCAAAAGCACAGGTCGAGCCCCATCTTAGCTTCGAAAGCCCACTGGCAAAAGACCGTCAGCAAACGATCGAGACGGAAGCGATCTGGAAGTTGGGTAAAAGTGAGGGGGTGGTTTTGACCGAAGATGCCGTCTTACACTTAAGAGCGGCTTTATTCGGTGCGGGACCAGCGATGATTGACTTCAAAGCTGCGATCCAACGCCTCCCGATCATCGAGGTGATCGTGTCGCCCGTGCCGCCCCGCGACTTTGTCGTCCAGATCAATGGCAGAGATTATCCGGCATCGGAGGAAAGCAAATACGGTGTCAGGCCGGGGCCGGTAGACCTGGTGGTCAAGCGCGGCGCAATGCCGCCCTGCGCCCATAAGCTCGTCGTGACGAAGCATACGGTTGTGCGTTGCAATCTTTAGGCGGCGAACTATCCGCCGAAAGCCTTGTAGATCATTACAAATAGCCCGAGGCGTTTAAGGCGACTCCACATCAGCGGGCCGGCTGAGCGCATCGCCGCCATCAGATAACGCCGGCGGGCAAACTTCTGACCGAAACGCTGGCAGTCCGCGGAGAAGCGCTCTTCGAGATCCCCCAGCAGGGCATCGCGGGTTTCATCTGTGGTGAATAGTCCAAGGAGCCATTCGGCTGCGGCTGGCGGTTCAGCTCGTGCCACGTCCACTACAGCTGACATAACAATCTTTCCGGCATCATCGAGCTGCTCAAAAACCATTTGCCCGTGACGGTTTGTAATCCAACGGGTGCGCCTGCCGCCGAACGTGACCTGGATTTTCGATGCGTCGCTAAATCGGATCGAGACGTCGCCGGGGAAGCGGTTGCGAAGCTCGCGGTTGTCGCGGATAGTTTTCCGAAGCCGCCGCAAAGCTTCGCGCGTGTAGTGCTCGTGGCTCATGCCGAAAACCCCTGAGCAACGGGCAATCCATCGGCCATTGAATTAATCGCCCGCAGAGAGCTATCGAGGGTTCTCCGACCAACCGCTGTTAGTTGGAAATAAAGCTTTGCCTTGCCGCCGCGAACCGCCGTGGCTTCGCCCTTGCGGGATCTCAAGAAACCCCGCTCTTCAAGTCGAGCAAGGCCGGCATAGATTGCACCGAGCGAGTATTCGCGCCCGGTGCGCTCTGCGATCAATTCCTGAGCGCGAAGCCCATATCCGTCCGGGTGCAACCGCAGGAGTGCTACCAACAGGTTGCGATCAAGTTCCCCGAGCTCTTGGTTCTGGGTCATCTGCCCTCCAAAATTCGACTCATATCTTCAACAACTATTGAAGATATGCCGGACCTTCGGAATTGCAAGGCCCTCCGGCCCGCCTCGCTAAGATATCGCAGTTGTCCGATGTGCCGGAATGATCATGGTACGTGTCATGCGATGCTCGCCCCAACCCCGGCCGACCTGCAGCCGTCCCCGAGCCCCTGCCGCGTCCGTCGCATTCCGGATTTGCAGTCAGGAAGCGCGTGCGTATCGAAAGCCGGGTGTGTGTGAGGAACCACCCCCAGGAGGGGGAGGGCGCATGCGATTTTTTAAGGGTCGCGGCGCCTGGCGCGCGCCGATCGAAGGCGGGGGAGGTGGTCGCGGCTCGCTGCTGGCAGGTCCGCCGAGGCTTCCAAGTCGTATGCCACGAACCAAGCCGGCGCGCCTATACGGAAAACCATGCCGGTAACGGCGCGTGAATGCCCAGCAAACGGGCGGCTTGTTGCGCTCCTGCGGATTATACGGTAATCTAGTGTATTCCGTATATTCGACGGGCATGTTGGGCAAGCCGGGGGACACCCATGAAACGTGTAGCGATCTACATCCGCGTCTCGACAGCGGAGCAGACGACCGAAAACCAGCGGCGCGAACTGGAAGCGGTGGCAGCCCATCGCGGCTGGACGGTGATCGAGGTTTACGAGGATGCGGGGATCAGCGGCGGCAAGAGCCGCGACAGGCGCCCTGCATTCGATCGGCTCCTGAATGACGCCACGCGCGGCCGGTTCGACATCATCGCCGCCTGGTCGGTCGATCGTTTAGGCCGCAGCCTGCAGGATCTGGTCGCCTTTCTGCAGGACGTGCACGCAGCCGGCCGCGATTTGTATCTGCACCAGCAGGCGATCGACACCAGCACGCCGAGCGGCCGCGCAATGTTTCAGATGCTGGGTGTGTTTGCAGAATTCGAACGCGGCATGATCCGCGAGCGCGTAAATGCCGGGCTGGCGCGCGCCAGGGCAAAGGGTGTGAGGCTCGGCCGCAAGCCGGTCGCTCCCGCTATCGAACGGCGTATCCGCGATCTGCGCGCGGGCGGCATGGGCATCCTTAAGATCGGGCGCACGCTGGGCGTCGGCACGAGCGTGGTGCAACGGGTGATCGCGCAATAGCGCGCGGCCACCCCCGACCCTGCGGCAGAGCCGCACATTTTCGACGCCCACCCCCGACCCGCACGGCATCCGCCGAAAATCGCGTATGCGCCCGGCGGCGACCAGGCATGACGATCACGCGGCGATTGCGAGCCCGTGTTGCCCGCGCCAGGCGTGTGTGTGCCCGCGCTCAAGTCCAAACCGAATAGTAAATCGGCCTCTTTCGGGCATTGACATCCATAGCGGTTAGGTCGGTAAGGTGCGGTTAGGATGGGTG
>JAEVZN010000478.1 GCA_023392205.1 Pseudomonadota bacterium | reverse complement strand
GGTCTTCACCGAGACCGGCGAGCATGTGCCGGTGACGGTGCTCAAGCTCGCGGGCTGCCAGGTGATCGGTCATCGCACCAAGGACAAGAACGGATATGTCGCGCTGCAGCTTGGCGCCGGCACCCGTAAGGTCAAGAACGTGACCAAGGCCGAGCGTGGCAACTTCGCCATCGCCAAGGTCGAGCCGAAGAGCAAGATCGTGGAATTTCGCGTCACCGACGATGCGATGATCCCGGTCGGCGCGGAGATTACGGCTGATCACTTCGTGGTCGGCCAGTTCGTCGACGTGACCGGCACTTCGATCGGCAAGGGCTTCGCCGGCGGCATGAAGCGCTGGAATTTCGGCGGTCTGCGCGCCTCGCATGGTGTCTCGATCTCGCATCGTTCGATCGGGTCGACCGGCGGCCGTCAGGACCCCGGCAAGACCTTCAAGAACAAGAAGATGCCGGGCCATATGGGTGTCGAGCGTGTCACCACGCTCAATCTCAAGGTGGTGCAGACCGACATCGAACGCGGACTGATCCTGGTCGAGGGTGCCGTTCCCGGCTCCAAGGGCGGCTGGATCACCGTGCGCGACGCAGTGAAGAAGGCGCTTCCGAAGGACGTGCCGCAGCCCGGCAAGTTCCGCGAACAGGGCGCTTCGAAGGGCGCGGCCGAAAAGCCGGCCGAGACCGCAGCCGAGCCGGCTGCCGAAGCAGCAACAGGTGAGGGCGCGTGATGCAACTCAAGATGCTCTCGCTGGACGGCAGCGAAGCCGGCGACGTCACGCTGAACAAGGACATTTTTGGCCTTGAGCCGCGTGCGGACCTTATTCATCGCTGCATCGTGTGGCAGCTCGCCAAGCGGCGCGCCGGTACGCACAAGGTGAAGAATCGCGGCGAAATCGCCCGCACCGGCAAGAAGATTGCCGCGCAGAAGGGTACCGGCGGCGCGCGTCACGGTTCGCATCGCGCTAATCTGTTCCGCGGCGGTGGCCGGTCGTTCGGTCCGGTCGTGCGCAGTCACGAGATCGGCTTGCCGAAGAAGGTGCGGGCGCTGGCTCTGCGTCATGCGCTTTCGGCCAAGGCGAAGGACGGCGGCATCGTCGTGCTCGACAAGGCCAGCATGGACGAGCCGAAGACCAAGGCGCTCACCGAGCGTTTCACGAAGCTCGATATCGTCAACGCCCTGATCATCGACGGGTCGGAGATCGATACCAATTTCCGCAACGCCGCGCGCAACATCCCGCATGTGGATGTGCTGCCGGTGCAGGGGATCAACGTGTACGACATTCTTCGCCACGGGAAGCTTGTGCTGACCAGGGCGGCGCTGGATGCGCTGGAGGCGCGCTTCACATGAGCACCAAGGATCCGCGCCATTACGACGTGATTGTCCAGCCGGTAATCACCGAAAAGTCGACCGCCGCTTCCGAATACAACAAGGTTGTATTCAAGGTTCGCAACAATGCAACCAAGCCGCAGATCAAGGATGCGGTTGAGAAGCTGTTCGACGTGAAGGTGAAGTCGGTCAACACGCTTGTCCGCAAGGGCAAGATCAAGGCTTTCAAGCAGACGATCGGCAAGCAGTCCGATACCAAGCGCGCGATCGTGACTCTCGAGGAAGGTCACCGCATCGACGTGACCACGGGCCTCTGACGAGCGCGGCAAGGAACGAGTCATGGCACTGAAAAAATACAAGCCGACAACGCCGAGCCAGCGCCAGTTGGTGCTGGTCGATCGTTCGGGCCTTTTCAAGGGCGCGCCGGTCAAGACGCTGACGGAAGGCAAGCATTCGACCGGCGGCCGCAACAATAACGGCCGCATCACGACGCGGTTCCGCGGCGGCGGTCATAAGCAGGCCTATCGCATCATCGATTTCAAGCGTCGCAAGGCGGACGTGTCGGCGACGGTCGAGCGGCTGGAATACGATCCCAACCGCACGGCCTTCATCGCGCTTCTGAAATACGAGGATGGCGAGCTCGCCTATATCCTGGCGCCGCAGCGTCTTGCCGTCGGTGACGTGGTCATCTCCGGTGAGCATGCCGACGTGAAGCCGGGCAACGCGATGCCGGCGGGAAATATCCCGGTCGGCACCATCGTCCACAATATCGAGATGAAGATCGGGAAGGGCGGACAGATTGCGCGCTCGGCTGGGTCCTATGCACAGATCGTGGGCCGCGACGGCGATTACGTGATCGTGCGCCTGAATTCGGGCGAGCAGCGTCTGATCCATGGCCGCTGCATGGCCACGATCGGGGCCGTCTCCAATCCCGACCACATGAACATCTCGATCGGCAAGGCCGGCCGTACCCGTTGGCTCGGCCGCCGTCCGCACAATCGCGGCGTCACCATGAACCCTGTCGATCACCCGCATGGCGGCGGCGAAGGCCGCACTTCGGGCGGCCGGCATCCGGTGTCGCCCTGGGGCTTCCCCCCCAAGGGCAAGCAGACCCGCTCCAACAAGTCCACCACGAAATTTATCATTTCGAGCCGTCACGCTCGAAAGAAGAAGAAGTAAGGGACGATCGTCATGGCGCGTTCGGTCTGGAAGGGTCCATTTGTCGACGGCTATCTGCTGAAGAAGGCAGACAAGACGCGTTCGTCGGGACGGCACGAGGTCATCAAGATCTGGAGCCGGCGTTCGACGATCCTGCCGCAATTCGTGGGCCTGACCTTCGGTGTCTATAACGGCCAGAAACATGTGCCGGTGCAGGTGTCGGAAGAAATGGTCGGTCACAAGTTCGGCGAGTTCTCGCCGAGCCGGACCTTCCACGGTCATTCGTCCGACCGTAAAGCCAAGCGCGGCTAGTTGAGAGAGATCGAACATGGGCAAACCAGCGCGCGAGCGTACGCTCCCCGAAAACGAGGCCAAGGCGATCACCCGCAACATCCGGGTCTCGCCGCAGAAACTGAATCTGGTCGCGCAGCTCATTCGCGGCAAGAAAGTCGCGACCGCGCTTGCCGATCTGCAATTCTCACGCAAGCGCATTTCGGTGGACGTGAAGAAGTGTCTGGAATCGGCCATCGCCAATGCCGAAAACAACCATGACCTCGATGTCGACGACCTGATCGTCGCCGAGGCGCATGTCGGCAAGGCGATGGTGATGAAGCGCTGGACGCCGCGCGGGCGTGGGCGTTCGGGTCGGATTTTGAAGCCGTTCTCTCATCTGACGATCATCGTTCGTCAGGTCGAGGCTCAGGCGGCGTAAGGAGAATTTGGGATGGGTCAGAAGATCAATCCGATCGGGTTCAGGCTCGGCATCAACCGGACCTGGGACTCGCGCTGGTATGCCGGCAATAATGAGCTCGGCACGCTGCTGCACGAGGACATGAAGATCCGCGAGGAGCTGATGAAGCTGCTCAAGCAGGCGGCCGTGTCCAAGATCGTGATCGAACGTCCGCACAAGAAGTGCCGGGTGACGATCTATTCGGCACGTCCCGGTGTGGTGATCGGCAAAAAGGGCTCGGACATCGAGAAGCTGCGCAAGTCCGTGGCCAAGCTGACCGACTCCGACGTGGTCATCAACATCGTCGAGATCCGCAAGCCGGAACTCGATGCGCAACTGGTGGCCGAGTCGATCGCCCAGCAGCTCGAGCGCCGCGTGGCCTTCCGCCGCGCCATGAAGCGCGCGGTGCAGACCGCCATGCGTCTGGGTGCCGAAGGCATCCGCATCAATTGTTCGGGCCGCCTCGGCGGTGCCGAAATCGCACGCCTTGAATGGTATCGCGAGGGCCGGGTGCCGCTGCATACGCTGCGCGCCGACGTCGATTACGGTGTGGCCACCGCGTTCACCACTTACGGCACCTGCGGCGTCAAGGTCTGGATCTTCAAGGGTGAGATCCTCGAGCACGACGCCATGGCGCAGGATAAGAAGATGAACGAGGGCGATTCCGGCCGTCCGCGCCGCGAAACGACCGCGGCCTGACCCGCGCATAAAGAGTAAGTCCAATGCTGCAACCCAAGCGCACCAAATTCCGCAAGGCCCACAAGGGACGCATTCACGGCGTCGCCTCGTCGGGAACGGCGCTCGATTTCGGCCAGTTCGGCCTGAAGGCGATGGAGCCGGAGCGCGTAACGGCGCGCCAGATCGAGGCGGCTCGCCGCGCGCTGACCCGTCACATGAAGCGTGCCGGCCGCGTCTGGATCCGGATTTTCCCGGATGTGCCGGTGTCCAAGAAGCCGCTCGAAGTGCGCATGGGCAAGGGCAAGGGCAGCCCGGAATTCTGGGTTGTCCGCGTGAAGCCCGGCCGCGTGCTGTTCGAGATCGACGGCGTGCCGGTCGATATCGCCAAGGAGGCGCTGACCCTGGCTGCCGCCAAGCTGCCGATCAAGACGCGCTTCATCGCGCGCATTGCGGAGTGATGCCGATGAAGACCGCCGATATCCGCACGATGTCCGTCGACCAGATGGACGACGAGGTCCTCAAGCTTAAGAAGGAGCAGTTCAACCTGCGCTTTCAGCGGGCGACCGGCCAGCTCGAAAACACCTCGCGTGTTCGTCAGGTGCGCCGCGATATCGCGCGCGTGAAGACGATCGCGCGTCAGAAGAAAGCCAAGTAAGGGGCCCAACATGCCGAAGCGTCAACTGCATGGCCTCGTGGTCAGCGACAAGCAGGACAAGACCGTGGTGGTGAGCGTCGAGCGCCGCTTCACGCATCCGGTGCTGAAGAAAACCATCAGGCGCACGACCAAGTTCCACGCCCATGACGAGACCAACGAATACGGTGTCGGCGACATGGTGTGGATCGAGGAACACAAGCCGATTTCCAAGCTGAAGCGCTGGACGGTCATCCAGGGCGAGAAAAAGAAAAAGGTGCTGTGAGCGTTCGCGCGCTCCTCAGCCAATGAAGGATTGGGTGCCCTATGATTCAGATGCAAACCAACCTGGACGTTGCCGATAATTCCGGCGCGCGCCGCGTCATGTGCATCAAGGTTCTGGGCGGTTCGAAGCGGAAATACGCCACGATCGGCGACGTCATCGTCGTGTCGGTGAAGGAGGCGATCCCGCGCGGCCGCGTGAAGAAAGGCGACGTCATGAAGGCGGTCGTCGTGCGCATTTCCAAGGACATCAAGCGGTCCGACGGTTCGGTGATCCGCTTCGACCGCAATGCAGCCGTGCTGATCAACAATCAGCAGGAACCGGTCGGGACCCGTATTTTCGGGCCGGTGCCGCGCGAATTGCGCGCCAAGAACCATATG
The DNA here is from genome assembly GCA_023392205.1 of Pseudomonadota bacterium. Classification (GTDB taxonomy): domain Bacteria; phylum Pseudomonadota; class Alphaproteobacteria; order Rhizobiales; family Xanthobacteraceae; genus Pseudorhodoplanes. The sequence continues at coordinate 1,766 of JAEVZN010000478.1, read as the reverse complement.
AAGATCATTTCGCTCGCCCCGGAGCTGCTGTGATGGCGGCCAAGATCCGTAAAGGCGACAAGGTCATCGTGCTGGCCGGTCGCGACAAGGGCCGCACCGGCGAGGTCATCGAGGTGCGTCCGTCCCAGAGCCGCGCTCTGGTGCGTGGCGTCAACATGGTGAAGCGCCACCAGCGCCAGACCGCGCAGGCCGAAGGCGGGATCATCTCGAAAGAGGCGTCGATCCACCTGTCGAATATCGCGCTGGCCGATCCCAAGGACGGCAAGCCGAGCCGGGTCGGGTTCAAGATTTTGGATGACGGGCGCAAGGTGCGCATTGCGCGGCGTTCGGGAGAACGTATCGATGGCTGACACGCAAAAGAACCAGGCTGAGAACAAGGGCGGCAAGAGCGGTGCCGGTTACGTGCCGCGTCTGCGCACCCAGTTCGACGAGGTCATTCGTGGCAAGCTGACCACCGATTTCGGGTACAAGAACCCGATGCAGGTGCCGGTCATCACCAAGGTCGTGCTCAATATGGGCATCGGCGAGGGCGTGAGCGATCGCAAGAAGGTCGAGAACGCGTCCAACGACCTGAGCCTGATTGCCGGCCAGAAAGCCGTCATCACCCGCTCGCGCAAGTCGATCGCGACCTTCAAGCTGCGCGACGGCCAGGCGATCGGAACCAAGGTGACGCTCCGCAAGGCGCGCATGTACGACTTCATCGACCGGCTTGTGAATATCGCGTTGCCGCGGGTGCGGGATTTCCGCGGCCTCAATCCGAAGAGCTTCGACGGCCGTGGCAATTATTCGCTCGGCCTGAAAGAGCACATCATTTTCCCCGAGATCGATTACGACAAGGCGACCGATGTCTGGGGAATGGACATCACGATCTGCACGACGGCGCGCACCGACGAAGAGGCACGCGCGCTGCTTGCGGCATTCAACTTCCCCTTCCGGCAGTGAGAGCTAGTCCTCTCAAACGCGGATAGTCAGGAGACTTTGATGGCGAAGAAGAGTTCGATCGAAAAGAACAAGCGGCGGCGCCGGATGGTGAAGTCCTTTGCCGGCCGCCGTTCGCGGCTGAAAGAGATTGCGATGGACAAGGACCGGCCGATGGAGGAGCGCTTCACGGCGGCTCTGAAGCTGGCCGAAATGCCGCGCAATTCCTCCCGCACGCGTATCCGTAATCGTTGCGAAGTGACGGGCCGCGCACGCGCCTATTACCGCAAGCACAAGATGTCGCGTATCGCCTTGCGCGAGCTCGGCAACAAGGGGCTCATTCCGGGCCTCGTGAAGTCGAGCTGGTGAGGAGGGTCGCAGCATGTCCATGAACGATCCGATCGGCGATCTCATCACCCGCATCCGCAATGCGCAGGAGCGCCAGAAGCAGAAGGTGTCCTCGCCCGGCTCCAGGCTTCGCGAGCGCGTGCTCGAAGTGCTGAAATCCGAAGGCTATATCCGCGGTTATTCCACGGTGGAGCACAAGGACGGACGCAACGAGCTGGAGATCGAGCTGAAATATTTCGACGGCGCGCCGGTGATCCGCGAGATCGCACGCGTCTCCAAGCCGGGCCGCCGTGTCTATGTGGCTGTGCGGAATTTGCCGCGCGTCAATAACGGCCTCGGCATTTCCATCCTTTCGACCCCGAAGGGTGTCATGGCGGACCATTCCGCACGCGACGCCAATGTCGGCGGCGAAGTGCTTTGTACGGTGTTCTGATGTCCCGCGTCGGCAAGAAACCGGTTCCTGTCCCGTCTGGCGTCACTGCCAGTGTCCAGGGCAAGAC
>JAEVZN010000438.1 GCA_023392205.1 Pseudomonadota bacterium | reverse complement strand
CCGAAGGGCGGCGGGGTCTCGGCGGGCGGCACGGGATCGGCCGCCTGCGGGGCTGTATCCTGTGCGGGGGCGTCGGCCTCCGGTTTGATCTCGGTCGCCTTGAGGTCGATGGTGGTCGGGCGCTTCGACGGAGTTTCCGCCTTGTCGCCAGCGTCGTTCTTTTTATCCGGCATAAGCTGTCTCCCTTGAGACGGCAGGATTGCCAGACCGTCGGAATCGGGCGTCCTGTTGCCCTTCGATACTCGGGATGGCGCAGCGCGGCAACCGGGACTCAGGCCGGAACCAGCCGCAGCATCGCCTCTTCCTCCGGATGCGGGGCAATGGCGATATCGGTTGCGCCCAGTTCGACCAGAGGTTCGGCGGCACGGGCCGACAGGCAGACATGCCGGACCCGCAAGGCCGCGCCGGTCAGACCGTGATGCCGGAGGCAGCCGGCGAAGATCGCGCTGCTGCGCCGCGAATAATGCAGCACCGCATCCAGCCGTCCGTCCCGCAAAGCCGAGACTGCCTCAGGCGTGAAGGCATCCGCCGCTCGCGCGCGATAGATCACGATGGTCTGCAATCGCACATGGGCCGGCCGCAAGGCCGCGTCCATGTCGCGCGCCCGGTCGCTTCCGGCGAGATAGAGCAGGGTCGCAGGCCTGCCGCCCAGCGCATCCGCGATCAGCCGCGCGAGATCGCCACCATCGCCTTGCGCCGAATGCACATCCGAAAAGCCAAGGTCGCGGGCCGCCTGTGCCGTCTGGTTGCCAACCGCGTAGCATGGCAACGACAATAGCCGGTCGCGGCCGGCATGATCGCCTAGCGCACGCGCGGCATTGCCGCTCGTGATCAGCACGCCGTCGAAAGGCCCCTCGCCGATATGCGCATCGCCGACAGCTTCGATGTTCAGCATCGGCGAGATCAGCACATCATGCCCGCGCGCCCGCAGGGTCTCGGCGCTGCGGCCGGCTTCCGGTTCCGGCCGTGTCAGCAGGAGCCGCATGGCCTTTAGCTCACGGCAAAGAAGTCAGGCCCGCCGCGCGCCTTCAATTCCTCGCCTGCATCGGCGCCGAGTTTGACTGCGTCGGCGACGGCCCCTTCACGATGCGTCTCGAAAGTCTCGCTGCCATCCGGACGCAGGATCATGCCGTGAAAGCGCAACGTGCCGTCGTCGATCACGGCATGGCCTGCAATCGGCGTGCGGCAGGAGCCATCGAGTGCGGCGAGGAAGGCGCGCTCGGCATCGAGTGCAATGCCGGTATCGCCATGCGCAATCGGCGCCAGCAGATCGTGCGTGCGCGTATCGTCAAGCCGCGCCTCGATGCCGATGGCGCCCTGCCCCACGGCGGGCGGAAACATGTCCAGCGGCAGGATCGAGGTGGCCACATGATCGAGGCCGAGACGCTTCAGCCCCGCAAGCGCAAGCAGGGTCGCGTCCGCCTCGCCTTCCTCGAGTTTGCGCAAGCGCGTCTGCACATTGCCGCGAAAGGTCGAGACATTGAGGTCGCTGCGGATACGCTTGACCAGAGCCTGGCGGCGCAACGACGCGGTGCCGACGGTGGCGCCTTTCGGCAGGGCCGACAGCGACGGCGCGCGCGGCGACACCAGCACATCGCGCACGTCCTCGCGTTCGAGATAGGCGATCAGGCCAAGTCCGTCCGGCAATTGCGTCGGCATGTCCTTGGACGAATGCACGGCAATGTCGATTGATCTGTCGAGCAGCGCCTCCTCGATCTCCTTGGTGAAGAGGCCCTTGCCGCCCGCTTCCGACAACGGACGGTCGAGAATGCGGTCGCCACTGACCTTGATGACGGAAATCTCGATGGCATCGGTCGCGCAGCCATGCGCCGACGCCAGCAGCGCGCGCACGGTATGCGCCTGCGCCAATGCCAGCGGCGAACCGCGTGTGCCGATCCGCAACAACGGGGCGGAAGGAGATTGCGCCATCGAACCTCGCAATGCTACGCCCAGCCTGTCTGGCCGGCGGGCGGCCATAGGGCCGCGTTCCGGACCTGAAATCAAGGCTGCTCATGATCGTTCTCGGCATCGAGACAACCTGCGACGAGACCGCGGCCGCCATCGTCGCCCGCGATGCCGCGGGCCGCGGCCGGATTCTCTCCAATGTGGTGCTGTCGCAGACCGAGGAACACGCAGCCTTTGGCGGTGTGGTGCCGGAAATCGCGGCGCGCGCGCATGTCGAGGTGCTGGATCGCCTGATCGCGGCGGCGCTGAGCGAAGCCGGAATCACATGGCCGGATATCGACGGCATCGCCGCAGCGGCAGGGCCGGGCCTGATCGGCGGCGTGATCGTCGGCCTCACCACCGCCAAGGCGCTGGCGCTGGTGCTCGACAAGCCGCTGATCGCCGTCAATCACCTGGAAGCACATGCGCTGACCGCGCGGCTGACCGGCGACATCGCGTTTCCCTATTGCCTGTTTCTCGCCTCCGGCGGACATACGCAGATTCTCGCCGTGCGCGGCGTCGGCGATTACATGCTGATCGGCAATACGATGGACGACGCCATCGGCGAGGCCTTCGACAAGACCGCGAAGATGCTGGGGCTCGGTTATCCCGGCGGGCCGCTGGTCGAACAACATGCCGCAGCGGGCGATCCGGCGCGGTTCGATTTGCCGCGGCCGATGCGTTATCGCCGCGAGCCGGATTTTTCGCTCTCGGGGCTCAAGACCGCCATCCGCATCGAGGCCGAACGCATCGCGCCGCTGGACGATCGCGATGTGGCCGATCTCTGCGCTTCGTTTCAGCAGGCCATTGTGGATGTCATACGCGATCGTTTGCAGGCGGGTTTGCGGGTCTTTGCCGAGCGGTTCGGCCCGGCGCAGGCGCTGGTGGCGGCGGGCGGCGTCGCCGCCAATCAGGCCGTGCGCAAGGTCCTGCAGGATGTCGCGCAACGCCATCGCATGCCGCTGATGATGCCGCCGCCCGAATTATGCACCGATAACGGCGCGATGATTGCCTGGGCCGGGGCCGAACGTCTGGCAGCAGGGCTGACCGATCCGCTGGATATCGCGCCGCGCGCGCGCTGGCCGCTCGAAGAGGTGGTTGCCGCGCAAGATTCGCGCCGCCATCCGCGCCCGCAGGCGGGATAGCGCAGATGACCTGTCAGCGCATCGCCGTGATCGGCGCGGGAAGCTGGGGCCTCGCGCTCGCCTGCGCCACGGCGCGCGCCGGACGCGATGTGACGCTGTGGGCGCGCGATGCCGCCAGTGTCGCGGAGCTGCAAAGGACACGGCAAAGCGCGAAATTGCCGGGGCTCGTCATCGACGACGGCATTGCCATCACCGCCGATCTCGAACGGGCGATGCAGGCCGATGCGCTGCTGCTGGCCGTACCCGCCCAGGCGACAAGCGAGATCGTCAGAGCCTTGGCACCATTGGCGCGTGCCGCGATGCCTGCGGTGGCCTGTGCGAAAGGCATCGAGCGCGGCAGCCATCGTTTCATGACGCAGGTCATCGCCGAAGAGGCGCCGCTTCTCGCACCGGCTATCCTGTCAGGCCCGAGCTTTGCCTCCGATGTCGCGGCCGGTCTGCCGACCGCCGTCACCCTTGCCGCGCAGGATGAAGAGATCGCGGCGGCGCTCGCGCAGGCGCTCGGCTCGCAGACATTTCGCCCCTATCACACCACCGATCTGCGCGGGGTCGAGATCGGCGGCGCGGCCAAGAATGTGCTCGCCATTGCGGCGGGGATCGTCACCGGGCGCGGGCTCGGGGCCAGCGCGCATGCGGCGCTCACCACACGCGGCTTCGGAGAGATATCGCGCTTCGGACGCGCGCTGGGCGCAAGACCGGAAACGCTCACTGGCCTGTCGGGCCTTGGCGATCTCATTCTCAGTTGCTCGTCGCGGCAATCGCGCAATTATGCGCTCGGCATCGCGCTCGGCGAAGGCCTGTCGCCGCTCGAAGCGCTGGCGCAGAGCAAGCTCGCCGAAGGCGCCTATACGGCATCGGTGCTGTACGGACTGGCGCTGCAGCACGATCTCGATCTGCCGATTGTCGCAGCCACCGCCGATGTGATCGAGGGCCGCGCCTCCATCGACGAAGCGATTGTGCGGCTGCTGGCGCGGCCGATCCGTGCGGAGAACTGACGTGCAATACTGGCTGGTAAAGAGCGAACCCGATGTCTGGTCCTACGATCAGCAGGTCAAGGCGGGCGCGAAGGGCGAGCCCTGGACCGGCGTGCGCAACCATGCCGCCAAGCTCAACATGATGAAGATGAAAAAGGGCGACCGCGCCTTCTTCTATCACTCCAATATCGGCAAGGAGATTGCGGGCATCGTCGAGATCGTGCGCGAGCATTATCCGGATCCGGAAGCGGCGCCGGGCGAACCCTGGGTCGTGGTCGATGTGGCGGCGCGTCAAAAGATGCCGGAACCGGTAACGCTGGAGGCCATCAAGCAGGAGCCGAAGCTGAAAGAGATGACCCTCTTGAAGAATTCGCGCCTCTCCGTTCAGCCGGTCACGGCGGCGGAATGGAAGCTGGTCTGCAAGATGGGCGGCCTGAAAGGCTGACCTGCGCAAGGCGCGCTTTGCCACCATGTCGACCAAAGTGGCACCCGCTGCGGCTTGCCCCGACCCGGCCCGTTTCGGCATACTTGCGGCAAATCAAGAAGGCGTCGCGGATTTGACTGCAAATTGCAGCCCGCCGCGGCCGGGGGAGGATCGCCATGTCGAGCAAGAGCCAATCTGACAAGAGCCCGTCGGACAAGATTTACGAGGTATCGCCGGCATGGAAGCAGCGCGCCTTCATCGACCAGGCCGATTACCGCAAAATGTATGCCGCCTCGGTGTCCGACCCGGAAAGTTTCTGGCGCGAACATGGCCAGCGCGTGGACTGGATCAAGCCCTACACCAAGGTCAAGAACACCTCCTACGATCCGCACAATGTCTCGATCAAATGGTTCGAGGACGGCACACTCAACATCGCGTATAACTGCATCGACCGGCATCTCGCCAGCCGTGGCGACCAGACGGCGATCATCTGGGAAGGCGACGATCCGAAGGACGACAAGACCGTCACCTACAAGCAATTGCACGAAGAGGTCTGCAAATTCGCCAACGTCCTGAAAGCGCAGGGTGTCAGGAAAGGCGACCGCGTCACCATCTATCTGCCGATGATCGTGGAAGCGGCCTATGCGATGCTCGCCTGCGCGCGCATCGGCGCGGTGCATTCGGTGGTGTTCGGCGGCTTCTCGCCGGATTCTATTGCCGGCCGCATCGAGGATTGCACATCCACCGTCGTCATCACCGCTGACGAAGGCCTGCGCGGCGGCCGCAAGATTCCCTTGAAGGCGAATATCGACGCGGCGCTCGACAAGGTCGGCGGTGTGACCTCGGTGATCGTGGTCAAGCGCACCGGCTCGCCGGTGGCGATGAAGGACGGCCGCGACGTCTTCTATGACGAGGTGGCAAAGACCGTCCCGGCCGATTGCCCCTGCGAGGAGATGAACGCGGAAGACCCATTGTTCATTCTCTATACGTCAGGCTCGACAGGCAAGCCGAAAGGCGTGCTGCACACCACCGGCGGCTATGCGGTCTATACGTCGATGACGCATCAATATGTCTTCGACTATCACGACGGCGATATCTACTGGTGCACCGCCGATGTCGGCTGGGTAACCGGCCACAGCTATATCGTCTATGGCCCTCTACAGAATGGCGCCATCACCCTGATGTTCGAGGGCGTGCCGAACTACCCGACCAATTCCCGGTTCTGGGAAGTGATCGACAAGCACAAGGTGAACATCTTCTACACCGCGCCGACCGCCATCCGCGCGCTGATGCAGGCCGGCGACGATCCGGTGAAGAAGACCTCGCGTTCGTCGCTGCGTCTTCTGGGTTCGGTCGGCGAGCCGATCAATCCGGAAGCATGGGAATGGTATTACCGCGTGGTCGGCGACAGCCGCTGCCCGATTGTCGATACCTGGTGGCAGACCGAGACCGGCGGCATCCTCATCACGCCTCTGCCGGGTGCCATTGCGCAAAAGCCAGGCTCCGCCACGCTGCCGTTCTTCGGCGTGCAGCCTGAAATCGTCGATGCCGAGGGCAAGGTGCTCACCGGCGCCACCACCGGCAATCTCTGCATTGCGGATTCATGGCCCGGCCAGATGCGCACCGTCTATGGCGACCACCAGCGCTTCGTGGACACCTACTTCAAAACCTATCCGGGCAAGTATTTCCCCGGCGACGGCTGCCGGCGCGACGAGGACGGCTATTACTGGATTACCGGCCGCGTCGACGATGTGATCAACGTGTCGGGCCATCGCATGGGTACAGCGGAGGTCGAATCGGCGCTGGTTGCGCATCCGAAAGTCTCGGAAGCCGCCGTCGTGGGCTATCCGCATGCCATCAAGGGCCAGGGCATCTATGCCTATGTCACCCTGATGGCCGGCGAAGAACCGAGCGATGCGCTGAAGAAGGAACTGGTCGGCTGGGTGCGCACCCAGATCGGCCCCATCGCCTCGCCCGCCCAGCTGCAATTCGCCCCCGGCCTGCCCAACACCCGGTCCGGCAAGATCAAGCGGCGCAT
>JAEVZN010000410.1 GCA_023392205.1 Pseudomonadota bacterium | reverse complement strand
AACAGGGTGGGATTCTGGAACGCCATGCCGACGCGCATGGGTTCGGCACCGACCTCGCGACCGGACACGTAAACGTAACCATTGGTTGCCTTGAGCAGACCTGTGACCAGTTTCAGGATCGTGGATTTTCCGCATCCACTCGGCCCGACCAACGCAACAAAATCGCCTTTGCCGATGGTCAGACTGGTTGCGGTCAGGGCCTGTACCTGCTTGTCGCCCCGGCCATAAATCAGTTCGACATTTTCAAGTTCGACGAAGGCGTCGTCGTGAAAGAGGCGAGGGGGCCGAGGTTTCATGCTGCGTGTCCCGTGGCAGGTTGGCCGGCGGCGGTGACGGCCTTGGTTGTCTTGTCTGCGTTCCGGGTTTCCGGTGCTGGCATCTCTTGCAAGGAATGGACCGAACGCCCGAAGCCTTCTGTGCCGGGCATCAGGACGCGGTCACGCATGACAAAGCGCCCGCGCACGATGGTATGGACGGGAAGGCCCTTCACGCTGCGGCCGTGCCACGGAGAGATTTTGGAACGGGACTGAATTTTCGCGTCGTCGATTGTCCATTCGGCGGACAGGTCAACGAGCGCGAGGTCGGCGTCGGCACCCGGCGCGATTGCCCCCTTGCGCGGAAAGAGCCCCCAGATCCGGGCCGGATTGAAGGAACTCCAGCGCACATAATCGCAGATCGACATGCGGCCGGCATTGACCTCCGTCAGCATGGCCGGCATCTGCGTTTCAACGCCGGGAAAGCCGCAATCGACCTCCCAGATGTCACCGCGGGTCTTCTCCTCCGGTGCATGCGGCGCGTGATCCGTGGCGATCATGTCGATAGTGCCGTCGGCGAGCGCGGCCCAGATCGGTTCCTGATTCGCTTTTTCCCGGACCGGCGGGTTGACGCGGATTACGCCGCCGAAGCGTGCATAGTCGTCGCTCGACAGAAGAAGATATTGTGGACATGTCTCGCCGGTCACGTCGACGCCGCGGGCCTTGGCTTCGCGCAGCGGGCGCAATTCTTCGGCCGAGGAAATGTGCAGGATATGGATGCGCGCGCCGGTCCATTCCGAGAGGATGCACGCGCGGCTGACCGCTTCGACGGCCACCACGGCCGGACGTGATTCGAGGTGTGCGAGGGCATCATGCCGGCTCGCTTGGGTCAATCGTGTCTGCCGTCGCTCCATGATCGAGTTGGTTTCGGCATGGAGTGAGATGCGTTTGCCGGTTTCGGCAACCACCTCGAAGGCTTCCAGCATGGCGCCGGTGGAGGGCGATGGAATCTTGCCGAAGGTGTTGCCCATATAGAGCTTGAAGCCGATCACGCCGCCCGCGATCAGATCCGGGACACGAGCGATTGTGTCCTCGCCAAGCAATCCATAGAGACCGAAATCGACATGTGCTTTCGAGGCCGCTATAGCGTGTTTTTGCGCGAGGATCTCCGCGCTGCCGGTTGGCGGAATGGTATTCGGCATGTCGAATACCGTGGTTACGCCGCCGAAGGCCGCCGCAGCCGTGCCGCTGGCCCAGTCCTCCTTGTGCGGATAGCCCGGATCGCGAAAATGTACATGAACGTCGATGGCGCCGGGCAGGATATGCAGGCCCTTGGCGTCGAAGGTTTCAGCAGCGTCCGGCATCGCGCCGGGTGCTCCGACGGCAAAGATCTTTCCGTCCTTGATCGCAATACTTGCGGCGAATTCGGCATCCGGAGAAACAACGATGCCGTTGTGGATCACGAGGTCGGCGGTGTCTGTCATGGCTGCGGCCCTCACAGCATTGCCCAGCCGCCGTCCACCGGAAGGTCGACACCGGTGATCTGGCGCGAGACGTCGCTGGCGAGAAACAGGCAGGCATTAGCCACATCCGCATCCAGCGTGATGCGTTTCAGCGCGTAGTCGGCGGCGTGGCGTTCGGCCGCTTCATCCGGACTGATACCGAGACGTTTCGCCATGTCGGCGCAGACCTTGTCGCGGAAGCGCGGTCCGTCGACCATTCCCGGTGCGACACAATTGACGTTGATGTTGTGTTGGCCGACTTCGAGCGCGAAGCTCTTGGTGATGCCGCGCAAGCCCCATTTCGATGCCGAATACGCCATGCGTCCGGCGCGCCCGCGCATGCCGAAGGTGCCGCCTACATTGACGATCTTGCCGTATTTCCGGGCGATCATCCCCGGTACGACGCTGCGCATGGTGTGAAAGCAGCCATTCATGTTGAGGGTGACGATCTCGTCGAATTCTTCCGGCGTGGTCTCGGTCGCGGTTTTGCCAACCGGCCCGGACCCTCCGGCGACATTGACCAGAATGTCGATGCGTCCGAAGGCTTGAGCGGCCGCATCCGCGGCATTGTCGCATTGCTCTGGCCTGGTCAGGTCGCATGCAACAACGATAACCTCCGCGCCACTTGCCCGCACCGTGTCGGCAACCGGTGCAATCGCCGCCACGTCGCGGCCGATCAGCGCGAGCTTTGCGCCTTCGGCCGCAAAAGCCTTGGTGATGGCAGCACCCATGCCCTTGGCCGGGCCGGTGATAAGCGCAACCTTTCCATTGAGGTCCAGATTCATGTGAAAGCTATCCCGGTCTTGGCAGTCTTTTTGCTCTCCTCCCCGCCCTGAAGCTGACGAGGAGGAGAAGTGTGTTGTTCAGAACAGCTTCTTCGGGAGGTCTTCCACCGGCGGCAGGAACTTCGCCGTGAAGACTTCGTCGATTGCCGGCTTACGCGGCAGGTTGTTGGCATCGACCAGGATATCGATGGCCTTCTGCAGCCGATCCAGATCGACGTTTCCGAGGCCGATCCTGGCGATCTCCGGATGATTCATTTCATCCTGAAGGGTGGCGTCGAAGCGTTCGCGCTCGACCGGAGTCTTGATGAGCGGCTCGCGCTTGACCACCGCGGCCACGGCGGCATCCGGGTCCTTCAGAGCATCCTTGATCCCACGATTGATGGCGCGGACCAGCCCCTCGACGGCCTTCGGGTTTTCCTTCACGAGCTTGCGGGACACGATGATGGCGTTGGAATAGAGATCCATCCCGTAATCGCCGAAATTGATGTAGCGCAGCTTGTCGTCCGCAACGCCGATCAGCTTGGCGGAAAAGCGGATGGTGTTGACATAGCCGAACACGCCGTCGACCTGGCCCTGCATCAGCATCTGCTCACGCAGGTTCGGCTGCATGTTGGTGATCGCCACCTTGCTGCAGTCGATCTGTGTCATCTTGCACAAGGCGGGGAACAGCTTAAGCGCCCCGTCATTGGCCGCGCCGCCGAGCGTTTTGCCGATAAAGTCTTTCGGTTCCTTGATCGGACTGTCGGCCTTTACCGCCACCGTGAAGGGCGGGCGATTGTACATCACGTAGACCGCAATCGGCGCCTCGTCGGGCTTCTTCGACGCCAGTTCGATCAGCGCATTGATGTCGCCAAAGCCGATGTCATAGGTGCCATTGGCAACCAGCGGGACGGCGGCGCCGGAGCCGTTGCCCTGGTCCATCGTGACATCCAGCCCTTCCTCTTTGAAATAGCCCTTGTCCTGCGCCAGAAAGAACCAGCCCTGCGGGCCCTGATATTTCCAGTTCAGGACCATTTTCAGTTTGGTTTGTGCGGCTGCTGGCGCGGTCATCTCAAGGCTGCCGGCGAGGCCGATCGCGGCGGCAAGCACGTAGCTAAGGGAGCGTTTCAGCGTCTTGGCCTTTTTCTCCTTTGGGTGAGGGACTTGGGCTGACGCTAGGAGGGATCAGTGCTACGATCTGCCGCCGATTTCGTTCCGGAGCGCTGCCGGAACGGCATCATGCAAGCGGGTCGGTCAGGTCGTTGGAAAGGCAACGCATTGAAACATCTGCGTTTTCTTCATTACTTCGACGCCGTGGCGCGGGCCGGATCGATCCGCAAGGCTGCAGAGCAGCTCAATGTCACATCCTCCGCCGTCAACAGGCGGATCATGGATCTGGAGCAGGAGCTCGATACGCCGCTGTTCGAGCGGCGGCCGCGCGGGGTGCGCCTCACCGCGGCGGGAGAATTGTTCGTCCATTATGTGCGGGAGCAGACCGCCGATCTGGATCGCATCCGGTCGCGGATCGAGGACCTGAAGGGGATGCGGCGCGGCACTGTGCGGCTGTCTGCCAGTCAGGCGCTGGCACTGGAATTTCTGCCGCGCGAGGTCGCCGCCTATCGGGCGCGCTTTCCGCTGGTGCATTTCGATGTGCGCGTGCAGGACCATAACCGCGCGATGGAAAGTCTCGCCAGTTACGACGTCGATCTGGTGCTGGTGTTCAGGCCGCCATATCTGCCGAACTTTCGGCCGCTGATCTCCTTCGAGCAGCGGCTGGTGGCGATACTCCCGGCAAATCATCCACTTGCGGGCAGGCCGACGCTGCGCCTGCGCGATTGCGCGCGGTATCCGGTTGCTCTGGCGGAGCCGGGCATTGGCGGACGGCAGCTGCTCGACGAAGCCCTGGCGCGCAAGAATCTGCGCTTCGATATCGTTGCGCAATCCAACTCATTCGAATTCTTGCGCCATCTCGTGATGCGCGACAACGTTATATCGTTTCAGATCGCAATCGGCGCACAATCTGACGAAGCGCGGGGTCTGGTCATACGGGATATCGATGAACGCGATGCGCCGCGCGGCGACCTCGTGCTCGGCCAGCTCAACGGGCGCAATCTGCCTCTGGCGTCCGCCAAATTCGTCGAGCAGCTCACGCAATCGCTGCTCGCCATGCGCCGCGACGACACCGAAAAGCCCGCGGCCTGAATGGCTTAGTCCCGAGGCGGCTTGTTCGCCACCTGCCTGTAGAGGCCGAGATCGGTGCCGCTCAGTGCCCTATTGGCCGCGTGCAACGGGCCGATGGCCGGGGCCTGCCGGGCCGCCAGAACAGCGAAATCCTGCTCGAAATTCTGCATGATCTGCGTCAGTTCTGCGCGAATTTCCGCTGTTCTGACCTTTTTCGGCTCGCCGTTCTGCAGGATGACCTCGCCGTCGACCATCACGGTGTGAACGGCGCGGCCGGTCTCGCTATAGACCATCTGGCGCGCCGCGCTGTTGAACGGCTGATAGGCATAGTCGGTCAGGTCGATGAGCGAGAGGTCGGCTCTCATGCCCGGCTTGATCTCGCCGATCTGCCCGGCGAGGCCCACCGCCCGCGCGCCGCCGATGGTGGCCGCATCGATGGCGTCGCAGGCCAGCACGCCGGAAGGTTCGCCATCCATGCCCTGCGCGAGCAGCGCATACATCTTCATCGCCTGAAAGAGATTCTGGCAGTCGCTGCAGCTGCAATTGTCGCAACCGAGCGCGAGATTGATTCCGGCGCGCTTGAATTCAAGCAGCGGCGCCACACCGTTCTTCAGCTTCAGATTGGCCAGCGGATTGTGGACGACGCCGGTGCCGGCCTCCGCGATTTCCGCGATCTCCTGCGGCGTGAGGTAGATGCTGTGTGCGAGCGTGGTGCGCTTGGTGAGCAGGCCGGTGGCGCGCAGATAGGTGATGAAGGAGCCGCCGAAATCGGTCAGGTCGGTGCGCGCCCGGTAAAGCTGTGCGCGGGTCTCGTAGGTATGCGTGAACAGCGGCAGATCGAATTCTTCGGACAGGGCGGCGAGCCCCTCCAGCAGTGGCCGCGTGGCCCGTTGCGGCCCGGATGGACTGAGCGCCCAATGCAGGCGGGGTGGCAGCGGCGACAGGCGCAGGATCTGCGCGCGGACGAAATCAAGATCGCGCTGCGCGTCGCCGGGCACGCCCTCGACAATGGCGCGCACATCTTCGGGCAGATCCGGCGGCATGAAGGGCGCGATATCGAGGGCGGCCTTGTCGCGCACCGCAATCGAGAACACCACGCGAATGCCGATCTCCGCATAGGCCGAGAGAATGACGTCGAGCGTTTCCTCGTCCTGCGGGACCAGCGAGTTGAAATCCTGGATCGTCGTAATGCCGTGCCGCAACGCTTCCAGCGCCCCGATCAGGGTGCGCATCCGCAATTCGGCGGCGCTGCGCTTGCCCCAATAGCCGGGCTGCGAATGCAGTGCCCAGATGTCGAAAGGCATGTCCTCGAACATGCCTTTGCAGAGCACGTCGTAGGAATGGTAATGCGCATTGACGAGGCCGGGGATGACCAGCATGCCGCGGGCATCGATCACCTGCACACCCGGCTTGCCTGTGTCTGCGGCTTGAAGGATCACCGCTGCGGCCGGGCCGCCTTCATCGCTGACCGCAGCGATCCGGTCGTGCTCGACGATCACGTCGCGCACCGGCGGCCGGTGAATATCGCCGTCACGGTCGTAGACGCGGCCGCCGCGGATCAGTGTTGTTGTGGGGCTGGTCATGCGTTCGCCGTTTATGCCGGAATCCGGCGTCGGGTCTCAAGGGGTCCGGGGCAGGGCAGGTTGACCCGCCCCGGCGCCTGCCATCTTCAATTCGACTTCGGGGCGAACATGCGTTCGGATTTTTCCGGCAGGAACGACCGGTTGAAAACCTCCGATGCCTTCGGCGTCGCCTTGAGATCGTAGGCTTCCACGATGGTGGCGATGGAGCGGGTGAGCTTTTCGTCACCCAGATCGCCAAAGCCGAGTTCTGTGAATTCCGGCCCGTTCATCAGGTTCGCCAACGCATAGGCAATACGCTTCTTTTCGACATCGGAATTGATCAGCGGCTCGATCTTCGCAAGCGTCTTCACGCCCATATCCGGATCCGCGATCACCTCCTTGATCGACCAGTTGATCGCCCGCACGAGCCCCGCCACGGCCTTCGGGTTTTCCTTCAGCATCTTCTGCGACACCATGATGCCGTTGGAAAACAGATCGAGGCCGTGATCGCCGTAATTGAACCAGCGGTAATCCTTGTCCGGATCCTGCTTCTGCTGGATCAGGTTCATGTAACTCGTGACGTTGAATACCAGCGAGCCCTGCACCTGATCCTGGATCAGCATCTGTTCCTGCAGATTGGGCGCCATGTTGAGGATCTCGACCTTCGAAATGTCGAGATTGTTGGCCTTCGCAAGACTCGGCAGCAGGCGCAAGGTGGCGCTGCCGGCCGGCCCGCCGAGCTTCTTGCCTTCGATGTCCTTCAGGGTCTTGATCGGTCCGCTGGCCTTGGTCACCAGAACGAAGGGCGGACGGTTATAGATCTGATAGACCATGACAGGAGCTTCGCCGGGCTTGTTGGCGGCCTGCTGGATGATGGCATTCATGTCGCCGAAGCCGGCATCGTAGGCGCCCGACATGATCCGCGTGATCGTTGCGGCCGAGCCTTCGCCCTGGTCGATCGTTACATTCAGGCCTTCGTCTTTGAAATAGCCCTTTTCCTGCGCGACATAATACCACGCGTGAATGCCCTGATGCTTGAAGTCCAGGGTGAAGCGGATGGGTGTCAGGGACTGCGCCGATGCCGGCATCGCCGTCAGCACAGCGCATCCGAAGGCGGCTGCAAGCGCAGCCCGACGGCAAATCTTGTAGGTCATGACAGCTTTGCTCCCGTGTGGCTCGTGTGCAGCATGGGGCGCACGCGAGATGTCCGGGGGGAGGGTGAGCAAGGCGTGTGCCAATGTGAAAAGCGTGGCGGACGCGATGCGTGCCGCAAGGTTCGCGTGCCGCTGCAACGTAATGCGGCAGCCGTGCGCCGTGTCTGCACGAAGCGAAGGCAGGTTCGGCCTATTGTATGCTTGAGGCGAAGCTGGTGGTATGGCGCTCGTCCGGATCGCCCGCGGTCCTGCCAAGAGAGACTGGAGACGTCGATGCTGTCCGCTCAACTGCCGCTTGCCACGGTGCATGGCCTGTTCCACATCGCAATCAAGACAGCCGACCTTGCGGCAACGCGATTTTTCTGGACGCAGATCATCGGTTTGAGGGAGATGGAGCGTCCGGATTTCGGCTATCCCGGCGCATGGCTTGCGTGTCCGCAGCCGGGCGGCCTCGGCATCGTTCACATCTATGCCGGTGGTCCGGCGCTTGGCCAAGACGGCAAGCCGCCGAAGGGGACGGCCGCCATCGATCATGTGTCGTTGTCCTGTTCCGGCTTCCGCTCCTATGTCGGCCGCTTCAGGGACGCGGGACTGGACTGGCGCGAATTCGAGGTGCCGGGAACGACGTTGTGGCAGCTCTTTGTGTACGACCCGAGCGGCGTGCAGCTTGAGCTGACCTTCGAGGGCGCCATTGAAGGCGACGAGAAGCCGGACCTTTCGGCATCGCGAAAGTATGTGCCGGGGGCGAGTTTCTTCGATCCCGCGACCTATCCGGCTCTGGCGTAAAGTGGTTCCGCGCGAAGCGGACATTGCCTCGCGACAAGACAACGCGCCAAAAACAAAGAAATGCGAACAGAGGGCGGCGGCAAACAGCAGGTGCATGCCCGCACCGGCTATGGAATAAGGCGAGTGCCGCACCTATCACGACATTCTCACACCGGGGTCTGCGATGAAATTACCTTTGACCGGCGGCTGCCAATGCGGCGCGTTGCGCTACGAGGTCCGCGCCGAGCCGTTGTCGCTCTATGTCTGCCACTGCACGGAGTGTCAGCGTCAATCCGGCAGCGGGTTCGGCATGTCGGCTGTCGTGCCGCGCCAGGATTTTGCGTTCACCAAGGGCAACCCGCGCCGCTACAGCCGCACCGCCGATAGCGGACGCGTCATCGACGGCGACTTCTGCGGAGCCTGCGGCGTGCGGCCGATCCACTATCCGCGCGCCAATGAAAAGGTCGCGATCCTGAAGCCGGGTACGCTGGACGACACAAGCTGGCTCGTGCCGGTGGGGCATATCTGGACCGGCAGCGCGCAGGCCTGGATCCCGATCCCGAAAGGCAGCGTGATCCACGAGGGCCACCCAGACGACCTGACGTCATTGATGGACGCCTGGCGGCAGCACCGCGCCAGCATCGCGGATTAACCCCGGGGCGAGTGCCAATGCCCGCACCGCGCTACCGCTGCCAGGTGAACCGCAGGCCTTGAACCGCAAGCCTTATTGCGGCGTCCGTGACTAGCGATCCCCGGCGGCCGCCGTTTTGATCTCGATCAGCACATTGCGATATTGCCAGTCGCTGTTGTTGAGCAATTCATGCGGGATGCCGGGTTCGCGCCAGATCGCATCGCCCGGTGTCTCGTTTGTTTCGCGCACCCGGCCGTCCTCGAAGGTCATGACATTCTTGCCCTCGGTCAGCGGCACGATGAGATAGGGCAGGTCGTGGCGGCGCCAGGGCTGACGGCTGCCGGGGTCTAGCTTCACGCTCCAGACGCGGATGTGTTCGTTCTCGAACAGGATCCTGTCGCCGATCGGCCCGAGCTTGTCGTAGGGTTTGGGATCTGTCATCGCGATCTCTCCTTGTTCGGCTCGCGTGTTCCGCTCAACAATCGGTCCGGGTTGTCGCAGAAGACGCGCTTGCGGCGTTCCGGGGTCAGCGTCGCAAGCTGGTCGTGCGGTTCGATGAGGCCCATCGGGAATGGCCAGTCCGAACCGAACAGAATGTTCTCCGCGCCGAACACCTGCTCCGCGAGTGTCAGAGCATTGTCGTCGTGGACGATGCAATCGACGCAGACATTGCGCAGAACGTGGCGCGGCAATTGCGCCTTGGTGTCGATACCCGGCCGTGCGGTGGCAAAGCCGCGTTCGAAGCGTCCCGCCAGCATCGCTGCGACGCCGCCGCCATGTGCGAAGCCGAACGTGATGCGCGGATAACGTTCGAACACACCCCCGAACGCGAGATGGCCGATAGCCACGGCCGTCTCGTAGGGATTGCCGAGCAGGTTGGAGAGATAGAAAGCCGAGAGCCGCCCATCCGCGCATTCGCCGGGATGGAAAAAGACAAACGCGCCTGCCTTGTCGAGAATCTGCCAGAGTCGCTCATAAGCGGGATCGGACAGCACTTGTTCGCCATGACCGCCCGCAGGCGCGCCGAAGCGGCGATGGCCGCGGCCGATCCAGTCACGGGCGATATCGGCGGCAATCTCCGGCGCCTGCAAGGGCAGATGCGGCAAAGGTAGCAGCCGCTCCGGATCGTCATCGGCGATCCGTTGCAGGCCGCGATTGGCGTAATCGTTCCAGGCGCGTGCGGCGGTGCCTTGAAGATGCGCGCGATACAGAGGCGGGGGGATCGAGATCAGCGCCTGTGCGATGTTGTTGCGGTCCATCCATTGCACGAGCGCGGCCGGATCGAACAGCGGCTTCATGCCGACGGGATGGCCGTCGACCGTCAGCACTTTCGCCGCGGCGTCCCATGTCACCCCTTCGACGGTATGGAGATCGTCGGGAAAGACGGGCGCCAGATGCGCGTGAATATCGAGTGCAATCCGTTCGGTCTGTCCGCTCATCGCGTGGCGGCCCTGTGTGGGGCTTGAGAAGGTGCCGGCCGCGTCATGCGCGCATGGAGTTCGTCGATCACGCCGTCGCGCATCGGCACAATCGCGGCGATATGGTCATCGGGGCGGACCAGCATGACCGTGTCGGGCGCGCAGCCGGCGCGTTCGGCGAAACGGCCACCGACATCGAACAGAGCGCGGTCGCGCAGGCCGGAATCGAGCGGAGCATCGCGCCGTGTTACAATCAAGTGTTTAAGGCCCGGCCGGTCGGGCGGGATCTGCGGCCTGCGGCGCACATCGGTGAAATAAAGCGCGACGAAATTGTCGTCGATGAGATCGTGCAGCCGCACCGGCTTGCCATTGCCCGCATGCAGAAGTGCATCCGGCACGCGTTCGCCGACACGCAACGGGCCAGCTTCCGTGCGCACCATCGACCAGTCGCCGGACTGGTCGACATCGAGCCGCACACCGAGCATGGTGCGGGTGAGCGCATTGGCGAATGCGCCGCCGGACATGGCGCGCACCGCATCGTTCTGACCGAGCATGTATTTGCGGGCAGCTTCTGCCATTTCGCCCGAACCCATCGCCGCCACCGGGCGCTGTTCGAGGGCATAGCCGTCGAGCAGGGACGGATCGGCCCAGCCGCGCGCCACCCAGGCGAGCCGCCAGGGCAGGCTCACGGCGTCGAGCACGCCGGTATTCAGCCCGAGCGCCCACATCGGCGTGATGAGATGCGCGGCATCGCCCATGAGAAACACGCGCCCGCGCTGCCATTCCGACGCGATGCGGTGATGGATGCGATAGACGATGGTGTTGATGATTTCGAGATCCTGCACCGGGCCGATGAAATGCAGGATCTTCTCGCGGAATTCCTCGCGCGTCGGCTCCGGCTTGTCGGCGGGCAGGGGAAAGAGGAAGCGCCAGCAATGCGGCTGCCGCACCAGAATCATCCATTCGTTCGGATCGGCGAAATAGGCGAGATACGGATAGTCGCGCGGATTCTGCACATCGAGATCGACCTTCACATCGACCAGGATGGTGAGCACATTGAGCGACTCGCCCTCGACCGGAATGCCGAGTTCGGACCGCACGAAAGAGCGGCCGCCGTCGCAGGCGAGAAGATACGAGCCTTCGACTTCGCGCGGGCCGTCCGGGGTGTCGAAGGTCGCGGTCACGCCGTCCGCATGCGAGGTGAACCCGGTCAGCTTGTGTTGCAGATGCACATGAGCCGGATAATTCTGCTCCAGCGAGCGGTGCAGGATCGGCTCCAGATGATGCTGTGGCATGTTGATGACGAAGGGATAGCGCGTTTCCTCGGTGAGAAGGTCGGCCCGCACCGAGGGGCGGGCGGTATTGGTGGCGCGCTCGACATCGCCGATCTCGTCGACGCGCAAAGCATTCGCCAGCACCTCGTCGGCGACGCCGTAGCGCCGGAAGGCCTCCAGCGTGCGCGTCAGGATCGTCCCGGCCTTGGTGTCGCTGGACAATCCCGCATCTTCCTCGAACAGTTGAAACGGCAATCCGTAAAATCCAAGGCCGAGTGCGGTGGTCAGCCCGACCGGCCCCGCGCCCGCAATCAGAACGGGCTTCATATCGGGCTTCGGCTTAACGTCATCGGGCATCGTCTAGTCGTCCTGCGCCGGATAGGCGAAATCGCGCGACAGCATCGAGGCCGTCATGGTGGCGGCGTCGGAGAGCAGAAACAGCAATGGCCCCGTGACATCCTCCGGCGTGCCGACGCCGATGGAATTGCGCCAGCTTTCATGGTCGGCGCCCTGATTGGCCGCACGGTATTGCGGGGTGTCGATCACGCCGGGCGCAATCAGGTTGAAGCGCACGCGGTGCTGCGCCACTTCCTTGGCGGCGCTTTTGACAAAGGCGATGAGCGCGCCCTTGGTCGCGGCATAGGCCGAGGCCTGCGGCCAGCCCTGATGCGCAAGCCCGGACGAGAATGCGACGATGCTGCCGCGCCGCCGTGCGATCATGCCGCCGATGGCGGCCTGATAACTCCAGACCACGCCGTCGAGATTGATGCCGATCACCTTGCGCCATTCTTCCGGCGGCATGTCCTGTACGGATCGCCGCGGCTGGATGGCGGCGCCGCAGACGAGACCGTCGATCTTGCCGAATTGCGTCTCGATGCCGGCAAAGGCCGCCATCACGGCATCGCGGTCGGATACGTCGAGCGTGAGACCGCTGATATTGCCGTGTGCGGCCTGCAGGCTGTCGAGCGCTGTGCGGTCGATGTCGCAGGCCACGACCTGCGCGCCCGCCTGCGCTGCGGCGAGGGCTGTCGCCCGCCCGATGCCATTGGCACCGCCGGTGATGACGATGACGTCGCCTGTGGCATCGAAGCGGACTTTCATCTGCGACCCGTCCTCAGCCGTTCGGAAGGACGGCGATGGCGTTGATCTCGATGAGATAATCCGGCGAGGTGAACTTGTTGACCTCGACCATGGTGGAGGCCGGCGCCGGGGCCTTGAAATAGTCGCGGCGCACTTTGTGGATGATGTCGAAATGCTCCATGTTGCGGACATAGACATCGACCCGCATGATGTCGTCGAGTGTGCCGCCGGCTTCTTCCACCGCAGCCTTGACGTTCTCGCAGACCTGCCGGGTCTGTTCCTCGACATTGCCGAGGCCCGCGATGCTGCCGTCCGGGCGCCGCGCGGTCATGCCGGAAATGAAGACGAGCTTGCCGGCGGCGGCGATGGCGGTCGCATGCGAGAAATGCCCGTTCGGCTGGCGCAGCTTCTTGGAGATGATCTGCTCTTTCATGTCTTTAGTCCTCCAGTGTCGTAGCAAGATCGAGTCCGGCGCGCTGTCCGGCCGCGATCAGGCTGTCATAGGTCTGCCGGCTGATCGTGCAGCTCCCTGCATTACGCTTGTAGGTGGCGTCGGTCAGTTCGCCGGGCGCATAGACGCGCTCAATGCCCGGCGCACGTTTCGAGGCGCTGACACGCGCGGCCTGTTCGCTCACCCGTTGCGGCATGGTCGCCCCGTCCGGGAATGCGCCGATGTCGATGGCCATGAACAGCAGGCTGCAGCGATAGGGATCGGCGGCATCGCCATAGAGTGGACGGACATCGGCGCTGATTGCGCCGCCGGACAGACCGCCGCAAAGCAGGTCGATGACGAAGGCCAGGCCGAAGCCTTTCGGCCCGGCCGCCGGGGCGAGCATGCCCTTGATCGCCGCGACGGGATCGGTGGTCGGCTTGCCTTCGGAATCCATCGCCCAGTCGGACGGGATCTGTTGGCCAGCGGCCGCCGCCAGGCGGATCTTGCCCATGGCCGTGGCGCTGAGCGCCATGTCGACCTCGACCGGATGCGCACCCGCGCTCGGCAGCGCGATCGCCATCGGGTTGTTGCCGACCAAAGCTTCCGCGCCGCCGGGGGCGGGCATCAGCGGACGGGTGTTCGACATGACGATACCGACGCAGCCCTGCTCGGCCATCATCCGCGCATAGCGACCGGCGGTGCCGAAGTGAAAGGCATTGCGGACGGCGACACACGCCATGCCAAGCTCTCTGGCGCGGGCAACGGCAAGCCGCACGGCCTGCCGCGCCGTCAACTGCCCGAGCGCATGTCCCGCGTCGATGACAATGGCGGTCTTGTTGTCGCTGACGATCGTGCCTTCGCTCCGTGTCGAGACGGACCCGGCCAGCAGCCGGTCGAGATACATCGGCAGCAGCATCACGCCATGTGAGCCCATGCCCTCGAGATCGCCACGCACCAGATCCTCGGCAACGATGGCCGCGTCCTCGCGCGAAACGCCCGCAGCTTCGAACAGCGACGCAGCAGCCGAGGTCAGACGCCCTGCATCGAGACGCATCATTCCTTTCGCAGAATCTGCGGCAGAAGCCGCCATCAGCGGGCGTCCTCGTCATTCGTGTACCAGGACGGGCGGATCGGATAATGCGGCCCGTCATAGATTTCGACCACGACCGTATCCTCATGCGCGACGGCGGGGCCATGCACATTGCCCTTCGGATTCCAGTAGAAGCTGCCCGCCGTCAGTACCACGCCGGTGCTCGTATATTCATATTTGCCTTCGAGGCAGATCATGAACTGGTTCGAGGCATGGCTGTGCGGGGCGGGGATGCCGCAACCCTTTTCGAAGCGGATCAATGCAATCGACGCGCCGGTCTGCTCGTTGCGCCACAGCATCTTCTCGGAGACGCCCTTGAGCGACTTCTCCCGCCAGGGGAGATCCTTGCTCTGCAGCAGCACCTCGTCGAGACTGGGCATGCCGGCTTCGAGCTTCGGGATACCGGAATAAGCGCTACTCATGATGACCTCAGCTTTCTGGTTTTGCTTTTCATGATTTGAGGGGGTGAACGGGGCCGCGCAGGCGGTTGGCCTCCTGCACCCGCATCAGACGGGTGCGAAGGCTGTCGACATGCGCGCGTACTGCGCTGGCGGCGGCTTCGCCATCCCTGTCGGCGATGGCCTGCGCGATTGCGCTGTGCTGCGAGATGGTCGCGTTGTCGTCGCGGGTCTGCCACAGATGCAGATACCAGTAACGGATCGACCGCTCGTGCAGGTTCTGCGCGAATTCACTGAGTACGGGATTTTCCGCCATTTCCGCGAATTTGCGATGAAAGCCGCGATCGGCGGCGATGAAAGCGTCAAGATCTGCATTGCGGCCGTTCTCGTCGTCGACGCGGGCCAGCGCCATCAGTTCCGCGGCATCGCCCGGTGTGGCGTTGGCTGCGGCATGGCGGGCGAGATCGGCTTCGACGGTGGCGCGCGAGTCGAGAATCTTGAGGATTTCCGAAATGCTGCCGGGCTGCACGATCACGCCCTTGCGCGGCATGATCTCGACCAGACCTTCATGCTGGAGGCGTTGCAGCGCCTGGTGGACGGGCGTGCGGCCGACATCGAGAAGCGCACAGAGCGCGCCCTCGTTGAGATACTGGCCGGGCAGGAAATACAGTTTGAGGATCTTGTCCTTGATCTCCGCGAATGCCTTGTCGGCGAGCGAGGTGCCCTTCTTGGCGACTGATTTCGCCCCGACTGCCTTTGCGGGCGCGGCGCTTCTGGTTGCGCCCTTGCGTGCGCGCAATGGCGTGGAAGACTGCTTCGCTCTGGTCTTCGACGCCGTCACGCGTGTTTTCTTTTTGGTCGTCTTCCGGCTGGCCATGCCTCAATGCCTCTGTGGAGCCGGCGGCAGCCACGGAGCGGCCAACCGTTCGGCAAGTTCGACAAGCAGATAGACGAACATTCCAAGAAACGAGAGTGCAAAAAGTGCAGCAAAGGCCAGCGGCGAATCGAGTTGCGATGTGGCGCTGAGCAGAAGGAACCCGAGGCCCTCGCTGGATCCCACGAATTCGCCGATCACCGCGCCGATCACGGCCAGCGTGATGGCGACCTTGGCGCCGGTCAGCACGAAGGGCAGGGCAGCCGGGAACTGGACCTTGAGGAAAATCTGCATCGGCGTGGCGCGCAGGCTGCGAGCCAGTTCCAGCAATTCGCGCGGCGTGGAGCGCAGGCCCGCGACCGTATCGACGATGATCGGGAAGAAGGCCACCAGCCACACGATGGCAAGCTTGGATTCGATGCCGGTGCCGAGCCAGACGAGGATGATCGGCGCCAGCGCCACCTTCGGGACCGACTGAAGGCCGATCAGCAGCGGGTAGAACATCAGATTGAGCGGACGCGAATTCGCCACCGCTACCGCCATGGGAATGCCGATCACCACGGCCAGGATGAATCCCAGCATGGTTTCCTTCAGTGTCACCCAGCCTTCGGACACGATCAGGTCAAAGCGGTCGATGAAGGCGAACAGCACCTTGTCGGGTGTCGGCAGCACCACGGTCGGAATATCGAGATAGACGCACAGGAAGGCCCAGAGCGCCACGAGAACGATGACGCCCGACAGCGGATAGGCGATCTGGCTGAAAATCCGGCCGGACATTACGCAACCTCCGTTTCGGCCGGCGGGATGACGCCCAGCGCTTCGCTTGCCTTGCGCTCGGCGCTGGTGAAATCCGTCGTGAAGCGGATCTGCTGGTTGCGCGGATAGGGCAGGGTGACCGGAATTTCGACCGCGACGCGCGCGGGCCTTCTGGAGAACACGATCACCTTGTCGGCGAGATAGATCGCTTCGGTGATCGAGTGGGTGACGAACAGCACCGAAGCGCCTGTCTCGTGCCGGATGCGCAGGAGCAGATCGTTCATCTCCAGCCGCGTCAATTCGTCGAGGGCGCCGAACGGCTCGTCCATCAGCAGCAATTGCGGCTGGTGGATCAGCGCGCGGCAGAGCGCGACGCGCTGCTGCATGCCGCCGGACAATTGGTGCGGCCGCGCATTTAGGAATCCGGACAGGCCGACGAGTTCGAGCAGATGCGTCGCCCGTTCGCGTGCCGCGCGGTCGTTGCGCTTGAGGATTTCCATCGTGAAGAGGACATTGTCGATGACCGACCGCCACGGCATCAGGCTCGGACTCTGAAAAACGAAGCCGTAATCGCCATGCGGTTCGGTCACTTCGCGCCCGGCAATGGTTACCGAGCCGGAGGTCTTGGAAATCAGGCCGGCGACGATCCGCAGCAATGTGGTCTTGCCGCAACCGCTCGGTCCCAGCAGCGAAACCAGTTCGCCCTTTTCGAAGGTGAAGCTCGCATCGTCGAGC
Source organism: Pseudomonadota bacterium (assembly GCA_023392205.1). Classification (GTDB taxonomy): domain Bacteria; phylum Pseudomonadota; class Alphaproteobacteria; order Rhizobiales; family Xanthobacteraceae; genus Pseudorhodoplanes. The sequence goes on along the minus strand of JAEVZN010000410.1, from coordinate 2,362 downwards.
GCAACGACCGGCTCGGCCGCGCGAGACATCAATTCGCTGGCCTCGAACACCTTGCGAACATTGCTGATGATACCGAATGCCATCTGGATTTGCGCCGATCCCTGTCCGAAGCGGCCGCACGAAACGACCTGAAATTGCGTCTGCCGCGCGCCCCGCCGCACATTGCGAGCGTTGAAAAAGCCAGGCGCCATGCGCAATATCGCGAAACAGCGCTGTACGTATCTGGTGAAATATCTTATGATATTTTTTATGTCAATTCGGCGCGGCCGGTGTGGCGCCTTGCAGTTTCAGTTCATCCACACGGAACGGAGAGGGACACAATGCTGAAAAAACTGGTCGGAGCCGCACTCGCGGTCGGGCTGTCGATGCCTGCCGCACAGGCGCAGGAACGCGACGTGAAGTTCATTCTCGACTTCATCAGCCTTGGCCGGCATGCGCCCTGGTATGTCGCGCTCGGCAAGGGCTATTTCAAGGAAGAGGGGCTGAACGTCACCATCATGCCGTCGAAGGGCACGGCGGATGCGATCCGCACGGTGGTGACGGGCGGCGCCGAACTCGGCTTCATCGACGTGCCGAGCCTGGTCGCGGCGGGCAGTGCCGGCTCGCAGATCCGCATCGTGGCGGCCAATTACCAGAAGCCGCCTTACTGCATCTTCAGCCTCGATCCCGGCGCCAATATCGATTCCGCCAAGAAGCTGACCAATCTCGAACTCGGCTCAAGCTCGGCCTCCTTCGTGCCGCGCATCTGGTCGGCGATCATGGAAATGAACGGCATCGATTCCAAGACGATGAAGGTCGTCAATATCGACCCGCCCGCGCGCGTGCCGATGCTGGCGGCGCGCAAGGTGCCGAGCATCGATCTGTTCATCATGAGCGAGCCGGCCATTCGCCGCGCCGTGCCGGATGCGAAGCCGGTCTGCCTGTTTGCCGGCGATCTCGGGCTTGAGATCTATGCAAACTCGATCGGCGTGCGCGAAGATTATCTGAAGGCCAATCCGGACGTGGTGCGCAAGTTCGTGCGCGCGGCGTTGCGCGGCTGGCAGGACACCTTCGCCAATCCGCAGGAAGCGGCCAAGATCCAGCTGCAATATGTGAAGGCGCTCAACCCGGAGATCATCGTGGAAGAGATCGAGATCCTGCGGCGCGTGGCGATCACGCCGGAGGTCGAGAAGAACGGTCTTGGTTACATCACCGCCGAACGCATGAAGGCCACCGTCGATTTCATCAACAAGAATATCGAGGTGCCGGGCGAGAAACTGTCGGCGGAGACGATCTTCGCGCCGGGCTTCCTGCCCGAGAAGCCGATCCTGCCCTGATCGCGCAGGCAAACGCAAAAAACAAAGGGCGCGGAGATGATCCGCGCCCTTTGCTTTTCGATTATCGACGACCGGTCAGAACGGCACCACCAGCCCATCCATCGGCGCATCGGCATTCACCAGATCGATGCGCTTGAAGGCGATGCGGACATCGCCGCCGGTCACGACCAGATCGTGGAAATACGTGCCCGCAAACAGCCGCTGCTCCTCGCGGCGATATTCCACCAGCACGAATTTCGAGCGCACCTTCACCTCGTTGCCGCTGGCCGCTTCGACCGTGACATTGGTGACGATGCGGCTGGTGCGCGACTTCGGCTCCTGAGAATAGATACGCGGAGAGGACAACCGCCGCACCCGCGTTTCCAGCAAGCGGCGGTCGTCATACATCAGCGACACGGTATCCAGCGGGCTTTTCTGGTTTGGCTCGCTCGGCACCCAGTAATGCGCGGTGGGGGTGAACAGCGCGAGCCATTCGTCGAAGCGGGCATCGTCCAGAAGCCGCGCCTCGTGGATCAGGAAGTCCTCCGCTTCGGCGCGCGACAAGGCGGCGGATTCAGCATTCACGGCGGGCTTGCTCATGCGCTGGCCTTCATCTGCTGCGAGGCCTGTCCGCGCTCGCCCAGCATATAGCCGCGCCAGGCCTCGAACATGTTGCGGATATAGACTTCGCTGGTCGAGTTCTTGCCCTTCAGCCCGCCGAACTCGTCGCGCACGTCACTGTGATAGCCGCGTCCGATCTCGATCCAGTCGGCGCCGTCGCTGGCAAGTCCGATTCCGACGCGGTTATAGATTTCCAGATCGTCGGTGAGCACCAGCGAGCCGGTGCCGTTGACGATATTGGCGAAGCTGATCGTGTTGCGGAACATTTGCTCCGGCGCGCCCTTGAGCTTGAAGCAATAGGTATAGACGACGGTGCGATTGACCGAGATCGGATGCACCACGCGCAATTGCTGGAACGAACTCATGAACGAGAGATTCGGATACAGGTTCGAATTCCAGCGCCGCACTTCGAGAATGCGCTTGACCTCGTCTTTGCCCTTCTTGGC
>JAEVZN010000360.1 GCA_023392205.1 Pseudomonadota bacterium | reverse complement strand
CGGCGGACCGGTTGACGCATGTTCTGCAGGCAGATTGCACAAACCCCGAGGCTCTCCGGCAACTCGGCATCGCCGATTTCAAAAATGTCGTCATCGCGATCGGCAGCGATATCGAAGCCAGCGTCCTCACCGCGCTCGCGGTGATCGAGGCGGAGGTTCCGACGATCTGGGCGAAGGCGACGAATGAGCGCCATGGCAAGATCCTGAAAGGCATCGGGATCAAGAACGTCGTGTATCCGGAGGCGCGTATGGGCCAGATGGTTGCCCATATTCTCACTGGGAAAATGATGGATTATGTCGAGCTGGACGACGATTTCGCGATGGTCAAGACCCGTGCCCCCGCGGAACTGGTCGGCCAGACGCTCGATCAGGCGCAATTGCAGAAGCGGCACGGCATTTCGGTTGTCGGCATCAAGCGGCCAAGCGAGGCCTTTTGTTACGCACAACCGGGAACGGTCGTTCGTGCCGACGACCTGCTCATCGTGCTCGGCGAAATCAAGGCTGTCGAACGTTTCGCTGCGCGGACGTGATCGTCTGCGTCAGCCCTGCCTGTCGCCCGCAATTCCACAAAACGGCTTCACCCCCACCTCAATCTCCCCCGCCACGCATCGCACCGGATACATTGCGAGCGCGCGGAAGGACCATCCCGGCGAGACGGCGCCGCTTGTGAGATCGAACGACGCCAGATGGCGCGGGCAATGCAGGCGGCCCTGCGCGCAGCGGCCGAGCGCGAGGTCGGCGCCCTCATGCGGGCAGGCGCGCTCGGCGGCAAACAGCGTGTCGCCGTCGCGGCCGATGACAAGCTGCACGCCCTCCACGCTGACGCCGATGACAGATCTGTCCGCCAGTGCATCCATCGCGCAGGCGCGCACCCAGCGCCGCACGGGCGGCGTCCCCGGCTGCGATGGCAAAGCCTCAGCCGCCAAGATAGGCGCGCCGCACATGTTCGTCGTCCAGCATCTGCTGGCCGGTGCCGTATTGCACAACGCGTCCGGTTTCCAGAAGGTAGGAGCGATCGCACATGTCGAGCGCGGCCAGCGCATTCTGCTCCACCATCAGCACGGTGGTGCCGTCGCGGCGGATATCCTCGATGATTTCGAAAATGGTTGCGGTGATGTTGGGCGCAAGGCCGAGCGAGGGCTCGTCGAACAGGATCATGCGCGGGCGCGACATCAGGGCGCGCGCGATGGCGAGCATCTGCTGTTCGCCGCCCGACAACGTGCCGGCCACCTGCGCGATGCGTTCGCGCAGCCGCGGCAGCTTGTGGAAGATGCGCTCCATGTCGTCCCTGATCGCGGCATGGTCGCGGCGCAGGAAGCTGCCCATTTCGAGATTCTCACGCACGGTGAGATAGGGAAACACACGCCGCCCCTCGGGGCAATGCGCGATGCCGAACGCCAGGATCTGGCGTGGCGAGGCGCCTGCGATCTTGCGGCCATCGAAAGTCATCGTGCCGGTCTTCAGCGGCAGCAGGCCGCTGATCGCTTTCAGGGTGGTGGTCTTGCCGGCGCCATTGGCGCCGATCAGCGTGACCAGCTCGCCGTCCTCGACCGTGAGCGAGACCTCGCGCAGCGCGGTCACCGCGCCGTAGCAGACGGTGATATTCTCAAGCTTTAGCACGCTTCTTCAGCCCCGTTCCGAGATAGGCCGTGATCACGGCCGGGTCCTTCTGCACCATGGCCGGCGGGCCATGCGCGATGATGCGGCCCTGGTTGAGCACGAACACCGTGTCCGACACGCTCATCACCATATGCATGTCGTGCTCGACCAGCAGCACGGTGATGCCTTCGTCGCGAATGCGGCGAATGAGGTCCTTGAAGCGTTCGGTCTCCGACGGATTGAGACCGGCCGCAGGCTCGTCGAGCAGCAGCAGCTTCGGCCGTGCGGCGAGTGCGATGGCAAGGCCCAGAAAGCGCTGTTCGCCATAGGCGAGGCTGCCGGCCAGTTCCTGCGCGCGGCCATGCAATCCGGCGAAGCGCAGGATCTCCTCGACCTCCGCTTGCAGTCGGGCCTCCTCCCGCTTCACCGATGGCGTGGGAAAGATCGCGCCGAGCAGGCCGGTATGCCCGCGCAGATGCATGGCGGTGAGAATGTTCTCCGCGACCGTACAGCCGGCGAAGATGCTGGTGCGCTGAAAGGTGCGCACAAGGCCGAGGGCCGCCACGTCGTCCGGCGTCATGTCGAGCAGGTTATGCCCCTCGAACAGCACCGAGCCCGCCGTCGGCTTCATGAAGCCGGTGATGATGTTGAAGGCGGTGGTCTTGCCCGCACCGTTCGGGCCGATCAGGCTGACGATCTTGCCCTTCGGCACCGACAGGCTCATCCGTTCGAGAATGACCAGCCCGCCGATATGCACGGCGAGATCCTTCACTTCCAGCGATACGGCCTCGCTTTCGGCCAATGGTGGGGCGGCGATCGCGTGATCGGAATGGGAATGTGCGGCGGTCATGATGCGCGCGTCCGCAGGCGTTGCGGCAGGAGGCGCTGGCACAACGCGACAAGCCGGTGCCAGGCCTTGGCGACAGTCGGCACGATTCCGAGCGGCAGGAAGAAGACGATCAGCACGATCGCCACGCCATAGATGATCCATTGCACCTCGGGGCCGGCATAGTCGCGCAGCAATTCCGGCATCAGCCCGAAGATCAGTCCGCCGATCACCGGGCCGGTGAGAGTGCCCTTGCCACCGGTCACGACCATGATGATCATGGTGACGGTATAGATGAACATGAACACGTCCGGATCGACGATGCGCACATAATGCGTGTAGAGCCCGCCCGAAGCACCGGCAATGCCGGCGGAGACGACGGTGGCCAGCACGAGATAATGCGTGACCGGGATGCCGACCGAACGCGCCAGACCCTCGTTCTCGCGCAGCGCGATCAGCGCGCGGCCGACCCGCGAGCGCACGATCTGCGCCACCAGGATGAAGGCGATCACGGCGATGGCCAGCACCAGCCAGTAATTCTGCGCCTTGCTGGTCATGGTGGTGACGCCAAGCCCCGGCAGCCAGATCGTAAAGGACGGGATGTTGTTGATCGCCATCGGGCCTTCGGTGAGGTCGACCCAGTTGAGTGCGATCAGCCGCATCACCTGCGCGAAGCTGATGGTGAGGATGACGAAATACGCCCCGCGCACCCGGAAGGCGAGGCGTCCGACCAGCCATCCGAACAGGGCGGCCATCAGGATGCCGGCAAGAAAAGACAGCCAGACCGGCTTCGGTGCGACATCGAGCATGATGCCGAAGCCGAGATCGACATCGAAGCCGCGCGAGAGCAGCGCGCTGGTATAGGCGCCGATACCGAAAAAGGCGACATGGCCGAGACTGAGCTGGCCGGTATAACCGAGCAGCAGGTTGAGGCTGATGGCGGCGACGATGAAGATGCCGGTGAGGATGAGCAGACCCAGAATATACGGATCGCTCATCCAGAACGGCAAAGTGGCAAAGACGATGACGACAAGGATGCCGAAGATGAGCCGTGTCATCCGACCCGCTCCTTCATCGTGAACAGGCCCTGCGGCCGCAGGATGAGAACCGCGACGATGACGAGAAAGCTGTAGGCATCGCGATAATCGGCGGACAGATAGCCGGCGCCGAATTCCTCGACCAGCGCCAGAACGAATCCGCCGATGGTGGCGCCGACCGTGCTGCCAAGGCCGCCCAGGATGACGATCGCAAAGGCCTTCAGGCTCGCCAGATCGCCCATGGTGGGATTGACCAGAAAGATCGGTCCGAGCAGCGCACCTGCCACGGCGGCAAGGCCGGAGCCGAGCGCGAAGGTCGCCATATAGATCGTGCCGACATTGACGCCCATCAGCGACGCGACATCGCGATCCTGAAAGGTCGAGCGCATCGCAAGGCCGAGCCGGGTGTGGTTGATCATCAGGTGGAAGCCGATCAGGAGCACGATCGCGGTGATCAGCACGAAGATCTTCAGCGGCGAGACCGAGACCGGTCCGAATTCCAGCGGCTGCTGCGAGAAGGGGGAGGGGATCAGCTTGGCGACGCCGCCCCAGATCAGCTGCTCGGTATTCTGCATGGCGATCCACAGCCCGATCATCAGCAGCATCACCGAATCGATGTCGGTGGTTTTCAGGCGGCGCAGGATGAAGAATTCCAGAGCGGCGCCGACCAGTATGCCGACCATGGTGGCCAGCAGGATCGAGACGAAGAAATTGAGGCCGAGCTGGACGATGAACAGATAGGCCATATAGGCGCCGAGCGCATAGAACTCGCCATGCGTGAAATTCACGATCCGCATGATGCCGAAAATCAGCGTCAGGCCGATGCCAAGCAGCGCATAGGTGCTGCCGAGCATGACTGCGTTCATCACATGCTGGAGGAATTGGTCCACGCGTCCCGTCCCGTGCGGCGAAGTTTCGAGGTTCTTGTCAGGTCCGTCCGGGCGCTTGTGGCCCGGACGGGGCCGGTTTCATCAGGCGAACGAATGTCGCGCGTGCCAT
>JAEVZN010000325.1 GCA_023392205.1 Pseudomonadota bacterium | reverse complement strand
GTGTTGCTCCCGGCAGCGTCCCTCCCGCCCAGTCAGCGCCGGGCGACGTTCTGCCCAATCAGGTGCCACCGAATCATGTACCACCCGGCCGGGGCCGGGCCGCCAAGGAGCCCGCCTATCCGCTGATCCGCCGGCTGGTGACCGAATATGGCGCCAAGCACTGGAAGAGTTATGCGGTGGCTTTTGTGCTGATGGCGATTACCGCAGCCGGCACGGCGCTGATCGCCTATCTGATGGGCACGATCGTCAACAAGGCCTATGTCGACCGCAGCTTCTCGGCCATCGTCATTATCGGCTTCATCACCATCGCCATCTTCTGCACGCGCGGAGCCGCGACCTATTTCCAGGCCGTGATCCTTTCGCGGATCGGCAATGCGATCATCGCGGAGAACCAGCGCAAGCTGTTCGACCGGCTGATGCACCAGAATCTGCGTTTCTTCGCGGAGCGGCATTCGTCGGAATTCCTGCACAGGCTCTCGACCGGCGCCAATGCGGCAACCGCGGTGCTGAACATGCTGATCACCGCGGTGGGACGTGATTTCCTTTCCTTGGTCGGCCTTGCAACCGTGATGGTGATTCAGGACCCGGTGATGTCGCTGTCGGCGCTGATCGTGGCGCCGCCGGCCTTGTGGATGATCCGCAAGCTGGTGCGGCGCGTGAAAGCAGTCGCCAAGGCGCAATTCACCGGCGGTACGCGTCTGTTCCAGACGCTGCAGGAAACCGTGCAGGGCATCCGCATCATCAAAGCCTTCACCCTCGAAGACCGGATGCGCAAGCGCTATTACGACAACGTCGCGGCGGTGGAATACGAGGCCAACAAGATGGCCCGCGTCGCCAACCGTTCGAGCCCGATGATGGAAGCCCTGGCCGGCATCGCGATCGCCGCCGGCGTCATCTATGGCGGCTATCGCACCATCGAGATGAATGCGACGCCGGGCGAATTCTTCTCCTTCATCACCGCGTTCCTGCTCGCCTATGAGCCGGCCAAAAGGCTGGCGCGGCTGAACATCGAACTCAATGCCGGCCTGATCGGCGTGCGCCAGCTCTTCGACATCATCGATGCGCCCTCCAGCGAACCGGCCGATGCCGACAAACCGGAACTGGTGATCGGCCCGGCGCGGGTGGAATTGCGCGATGTGACGTTCGCCTATCGCGAGAACCAGCCGGTTTTGCGCGGGCTCTCGCTGATTGCCGAAGCTGGCCAGATGACGGCTCTGGTCGGGCCGTCGGGCGGCGGCAAGTCCACGATCCTCAATTCGATCCTGCGTTTGTACGAACCGCAGGGCGGGCAGATCCTGATCGACGGCCAGGACATCGCTGCGGCCACCCGCGAATCGCTGCGCCGGCAGATCGGCTATGTCGGGCAGGACGTATTCCTGTTTCACGGCACCATTCGCGACAACATCGCCTTCGGCCGCGAGGAAGCGACCGAGGAGCAGATCGTGGCTGCCGCCAAGGCGGCCAATGCGCATGACTTCATCATGTCCTTCGCGCATGGCTACGACACCCATACCGGCGAGCAGGGCCTGCAATTGTCGGGCGGCCAGCGTCAGCGCATTGCGGTGGCGCGCGCGCTGATCCGCGACGCGCGGCTGATCCTGCTCGACGAGGCGACCGCGGCGCTGGATTCCGAATCCGAGCGCCTCGTACAGGATGCGATCTCGCATCTGACTCGCGGCCGCACCACCATCGTCATCGCGCATCGCCTGCATACGGTCGCGCATGCCGACCGCATCTTCGTCATTGAGGACGGCGTGGTCGCCGAATTCGGCCGCCATGACGAATTGCTGCGCAAGGGCGGCCGCTATGCGTCCTTTTACCGGCTGCAATTGCAGAACGAGGATGTGCAGCATCCGGTGGCGGCGGCGGAATAGTGACGCTTCGGCCGCCGCGTGACTTCTCAAACCATCCCGGCCGAGCTTAGACGGCCGGCGGGCTGGCGATTTGCGATCAGACGTTCGATCGCAAACCTTAACGGGACCGTGCCGCGCAGATATTGGCTGCGGTTCTGGTGCACGACCAGTCCGTTGGCGATGCCATCATACATGCCGAGAAGCGCAGTCGCGACCTCGCGGGGTACGCCCGCCTCGGCCAGCATCGCTGCGCGGCTTTCGGGCGGGACCAGCGCCGGTGTCACCGGTCGGCCGAGAATGTCGGCGAAGGCCGATGCCACGTCTCCGGCGCTGCAATCCTCAGGTCCGGCCAATTCCACGACACGCTTTCCCGTCCATGTCTCGCACAACAATGTTGCCGCGCTGCGTCCGACATCGATTGTGCTGACCATCGGGATTCTCTGCGACGTTTCGAGAAAGGTGGGCAGCACGCTGTCCGACAGGACGATGTCCGCCACTTCGCCCCAGGTCTCGACAAAATATCCAGGCCGCAGGAAGGCGATCGCCTCGGCAACTCCGTCGAGGAGGGACTCGAAGAGGTTGAGGGTGGCGATGACGCCGGTGCCGGAGACGTGCTGCGCGCCGATCGAGGACAGAACCACGGCCTTGGGCAGACGCGCACGCCGCGCGGCCTGCGCCAGCGCCTCACCGAGTTCTTCCGTGCGCCGATAGGGATCGCCACTCACCGGCGGCGGATTGAGCAGGAAAGCGCCCGACGCCCCGGCCAGGGCATCGGCCATCGCCTCAATGTCCTCGATGCTCGCGACCGTCACCTCGGCGCCGAGGGCCAGCCATTTCGCAGCCTGCTCCTTGCGCCGCAGGACGACACGCACGGCCTCGCCGCTTTCGATCAGGGCGCGCGCAGCTTCGCCGCCGGCCCGTCCGTTTGCTCCAAGTACGACATACATGATCGCCACTCCCTTCATTCGTTGTGGTGGTCGAAGGGATAGGCCCGGAGCTTTCATGCGTCCAATGCATGGGATATATAGTCACCATGCGCGAAGTGGATTTACGCCGGATCGATCTCAACCTGCTGGTGGCTCTGGAAGCGTTGCTGGAGGAGCGAAGCGTCACACGTGCTGCCCACCGGCTCAGCATGAGCCAGCCGGCCGCAAGCCGTGCCTTGGGGCGGTTGCGTGCGCTGTTCTCGGACGCGCTGCTGGTCGATGGGCCGGGCGGATACATCCTCAGCGCGCGCGCAGAAAACGTGCGTCCGGTCCTGCGCGGGATACTGGCCGGTGTCGGGGACATGCTGGAGGCCAACACCTTCGACCCAGCAACGGCGACCGGACGGATCCGGCTTCTGATGCCCGATCTTCATGCGGCCGTACTCGCCCCGTCTTTGCTCGCACGGCTTGCAAGAGAGGCGCCATCGCTCGATCTCGATATTGTCGCGCCGGCCGCGAACGTGATCGACTTGCTGGAACAGGGCAGCGCCGATGCGATGGTGGGACTGATCGACGAAGCGCCGGCCGGCATCCGTCGCCGCCGCCTCTATGACGAAAAGCTTGTAACGTTGCTGCGGGCGGATCACCCTGCGCTGACAGGCAAGTTCACACTGGAGCGGTTCCTGTCACTTGAGCATATCGCGGTGAGCGTAACCGGCGTCGGGCCTGCACCTGTCGATGAGGTGCTCGCGCGGATGGGACGGAAGCGTAGGGTGAAGTTGAGTGTGCCGAACTTCTTCGCAGCCGTGGAGATCGCCGCTCGCTCCAACCTCGTCATGACCCTCCCGTCGAGCCTTGCGCGTGCGGCGGCCGATATGCGCCGCTTCGTATCGCTACCGCCACCCCTCGATCTTGCAAGCTTTACGATGAGCCTCGCATGGCATGCGCGCCAGCAAGATGCGCCGCGGCACATCTGGTTGAGACGGACTGTCGTTGCCGCGGCGACGGACATGTCGTCGGCGATGCGAGGCGGATGATAACGTCAGGCGGCCGGCATTCCGTGTTCCACACGGCCGCAGGCTTCCCCGACCTGGCGGACGTTAAAGTGTCATAAGTGTTATGCCGTTTCTTCGTTTCTGCCCGGCAGAGGCGAATGATATTCGCGACGTCTCACCTGGAGGCTAATCGATGATCAGACTAGTTCTTGCGTTGCCGCTTGCAGCGGTGCTGATGACTGCCGCGCATGCGGCGCCGGGCATGGTTCAACAGATTGAAATCCGGCCGAACGTCGAACAGGTCGCACAGGGTTGCGGGCCCAACCGCTATCGTGGACCCGGCGGCGCCTGTCACCGCTTCGGCACCGGCCCCTATCCCGGCGGATATTACGGCCGGTATATGTGGACCGCGAATGAATGCCCTCCCGGATATTGGCGCGGTCCGTGGGGTC
>JAEVZN010000313.1 GCA_023392205.1 Pseudomonadota bacterium | reverse complement strand
TAAAGAAAGAAACGAATGACCGCCCGCGTTCTCGTCGTCGATGACGTGCCAGCCAACGTGAAGTTGCTCGAGGCAAGGCTGTCGGCTGAGTATTTCGATGTCACCACGGCCCAGAGCGGCGCCGAGGCGCTGGCTGCCTGCGAACGGGCCGAATGCGACATCGTTCTGCTCGACGTCATGATGCCGGACATGGACGGCTTCGAGGTCTGCCGTCGCCTCAAGAGCAATGCGGCCACGCATCACATTCCGGTGGTCATGGTCACTGCTTTGGATCAGCCTTCCGACCGGGTCGCCGGCCTGAAAGCTGGCGCCGACGACTTTCTGACCAAGCCGGTCACCGATATCGCGCTGATCGCGCGCGTGCGGTCTCTTACGCGCCTGAAGATGATGACCGACGAATTGCGGATGCGCGCAGCTACGTCGCGCGAGATCGGCATCGAGAGTGCCGAGCGCGAGGCCATCACGGAGCAGGGACAAGAAGGGCGGATCCTGATCGTCGACGATCGCCGCTCGTCTTATGAGCGTGTCGCCGCGATGCTCGGCGGCGAGCATGACGCGGACATCGAAACCGACGCAAGCAATGCGCTGTTTCGAGCGGCGGAAGGCAATTACGAGCTTCTGATCGTGTCGTTGAGCCTGGAAACATTTGACGGCCTGAGACTCTGCAGCCAGTTGCGCTCCCTCGACCGGACCCGCAATCTGCCGATCCTTGCGCTTTGCGAACCGGACGACAATGCCCGCCTGATGCGCGGACTTGAAATCGGCATCAACGATTATCTTTTGCGGCCGATCGATGCGAACGAATTGCATGCCAGGGTCCGCACCCAGATCAAGCGCAAGCGATATACCGAGCGGCTGCGCGACAATGTGCAGATGTCGATCGAGGCAGCCATCACCGATGCGCTGACCGGCCTGCATAACCGCCGATACATGGAAAGCCATGTATCGAAGCTGGTGGGGCAGGCGGTGGCGCGTGGCAAGCCGCTGGCGGTTCTGGTCCTCGACATCGATTATTTCAAATCGATCAACGACACTTACGGACACGATTGCGGCGACGATGTCCTGCGTGAATTTGCGGTTCGGGTGCGCAAGTCGATCCGCGGCATAGACCTGGCCTGCCGGATGGGCGGTGAGGAATTCGTGGTCGTCATGCCGGATACGGATATGGCGGTGGCGGCCACCGTGGCCGAGCGACTGCGCCGCAAGATCGCCGCCGAGCCGTTTCCCGTCGAGCAGGGGCAAAAGAAGATCGACGTGACCATCTCGATCGGAATTGCGGCGATGGAAGCGGTCAACGACAGCGTCGCGCAGCTTCTCAAACGGGCTGACCAGGCGCTTTACCGCGCCAAACGGGATGGCCGGAACCGGGTCGTGGCGGACGCGGCCTGACCGGCTGTTGAACCGGATGCGGGCCGTCACGCACCAACATTACAGAGCAGTCAGGTCGCTGTCTTTCTGGTGTCACAATGTTGCGACACCTAAACCAGTCTGGCCGGCTCCAGGCACTGGAAACCTTAATTCTTCAGGTTGATAAGCGGCTTTTGACCCTTTTCGGACTTCGGCTTTGATTTCGGTGAGGTCCGAGAGTAGCTTAGATTTAACACAGAGCAGGCGCAAAACCTGCCCTGCCGGCCGGGGGTGCCCGATCGGAACAAAATCTGCGAGTTCGAAAACCCTACGGAGTGCTCAGGTCCGCCGCATCTCCTGGGTCCGTGGGGTTCGGCCGGCCCGGGGGTGGTGACGAGTGGCCTCCTCATGACACCGCTCCCGGCCGGCCACCATACGCAGACGCCGGATTTAGCCGCAATTGCAGCGTGAACGAAAAAAGCGCCCGAAAGGCGCTTTTAATTGCTGCGTGGCAATCGGGTAACTTGCTCACATAAGCTCAGCGAAAAAAGTCTGCGGTGGCTCCAGGGGGGCCACCTATTTTCGCCCAGCGCCGAATTACTTGATCTTGGCTTCGCGGAATTCGACGTGCTTCTTCGCGATCGGATCGTATTTCTTCTTGGACATCTTGTCGGTCATCGTCCGCGAATTCTTCTTCGTGACGTAATAGAAGCCGGTATCCGCGCTGGATACGAGCTTGACCTTGATGGTGACGGCTTTCGCCATGGCAGACCTCGATTGTTCGGATTTGGCCGGAAACTAGCGGCGGTTGCGGTAATGTCAAGAATGTCGGGTCGTCAGGAGATCAATTCCCGCAAAAACCGGGTCCTGGGCATCCGGTAGAACGGCACCGGCAGATCGTGGCCGAAGCCGGCCTCCACGCGGGCCTCCAGCTCCTGCAGGATCACCCCCGTAATGGTCGGCATGTCGAGACTGCGGGCTTCCGCGATCGGCAGCCAGGTGAGTTCCACCAGCTCGGCGTCGGCATGAACGACATTTTCGACCTGATGCGCGATGGCGGACGCATCGACCGCGAAAAAGCGGGTGTCGAAGCGCTTCGGACGGCGTGAGGGTGTGATCGCGCGGGCGATGAAGTGCAGTTGCGACAGGTCGGGATAATAGCCGGCCCGTGCGAATTCCGCCCACGGCCCTTCGGGCGCGACCGGCGTGTCAGGCCGCCTCGCCCCCAACAGCAGGCCCGTCTCCTCGAAGGTTTCCCGGATCGCAGCAAGCGCCAGGCCGCGAGCGCGCGCGACGCTCGGACGCTGCATCTGGCCCATCAGATATTGCTGCGTCACGGGATGAAGGTCGGCGGCGACCGGCATCAGACGGTCATTGTGCTCAAGGCGCCCGCCCGGAAACACGAACTTGCCGGGCATGAATTTATGCCCGTGATGTCTCTTGCCCAGCAGGACCTTCGGTTCTTTCCCTGACCGGTCGACGATGATGAGCGTGGACGCGTCCTTGGGCTTCACATTGGCGAACGAGCGATCCCGCTCGGCTGCGGTCAGCCGATCCGAAAAGTCGTTCATCGATCGGCATTCCCCGGTCCGGTCAGAGCAATGGCAGGATCGTCCGAGGGTTGATCCGGATCGAAACCATGCATCTTCACAGCCCATTGCCAGGCGACAACCGCCCCCTTGATCGGATGCATCAGCGCAAAGGCAAGGATCAAGGTGAGCGGTAGCCACAGCACCGCATGCAGCCAATAGGGCGGCGCGAAGGCGACCTCGACAGCCAGCACCAGCGGGACGACGATGTGCCCGACGAGGACGATGTTGAAATAGGCCGGTGCATCGTCGGCGCGATGATGGTGCAGGGCTTCGCCGCAGGCGGGGCAGTGGTCCGCCACCTTGAGCAGACCCCGGAACATCTTGCCTTCTCCGCAGGCCGGACATCGGCCACGCAGGCCGCGCAGAAAAGCCTGCCACCCGTCACGTCGAGGCACTGTCGTGTATTCGATCGTCATGTTGGTCATCCGCGCCGCTTGCGCGGCAATTTGTCGTTGCTTCGTGATCGGCCCCGAACGGGCCTCGACTTTCCGCGCAAGGCCTCGCGATCCTTGCGCGATTGCGCGCGGCCCTTCGACAACAATTCGAAGCGCAGCGCGCCGGCGACCGGTATCGCTTCCACGAGGCGCACCGAGACCCGGTCGCCCAGCCGGTAGGTCTCGCCGGTCGACCTGCCGATCATGGCGTGACGGTCCTCGTGATACTGGAAATAATCGTCGCCGATGGTCCGTGCCGGAATGAAGCCATCCGCGCCGGTTTCGTCAAGCTTCACAAACAATCCGGCCCGTGTGACGCCACCGATGCGTCCCTCGAAACTCGCACCGATCCGGTCTGCCAGATGATGCGCGATCAGCCGGTCGACGGTCTCCCGTTCCGCAGCCATGGCGCGACGCTCGGAGGCCGAAATGCGCGCCGAAATCTCGTTCAGGCTGGCAACGTCGGCACCGTCCGGCAATGCGCCGTCGCCGAGTTTCAAGGCGCGGATCAGCGCCCGATGCACGATCAGGTCGGCATAGCGGCGGATCGGCGAGGTGAAATGCGCGTAGCGCCGCAAGGCCAGCCCGAAATGCCCATAATTTTCCGACGAATATTCCGCCTGTGCCTGACTGCGCAACACGACCTCGTTGACCAGGATTTCGGTCTCGTGGCCCTTCACCTGGGCCAGCACCGTGTTGAACAGCGACGGACGCAGCACACTGCCCTTCGGGAACGACATATCGAGGGTACGCAGCAATTCACGCAAGCCTTCGACCTTCTCCAGCGACGGCTCGTCATG
>JAEVZN010000186.1 GCA_023392205.1 Pseudomonadota bacterium | reverse complement strand
TTCTGGTGCTGCGCCGCATCGACTGGTCGACACCGGCCAATATTCTGGAAAAGATCATCAAGCACGAGGCGGTGCACAAGATCCGTTCCTGGGACGACCTGCGCCGCCGCATCGATCCGCCCGACCGCAGCTGCTTTGCCTTCTTCCATCCGGCGCTGAATGACGAGCCGCTGATCTTCGTGGAAGTCGCCCTGACCAACGGCCTGCCGGGAGCGATTGCGCCAATCCTCGCGGCCAGCCGCGAACCGCTGGCGCCGGATGCCGTGGACACCGCGGCCTTCTATTCCATTTCCAATTGTCAGCGCGGCCTGGCCGGAGTGTCGTTCGGCAATTTCCTGATCAAGCAGGTCGTGGAAGAAGTGTCGCGCGACAATCCGAAGCTGAAGACATTCGTGACCCTGTCGCCGGTGCCGGGCTTCGCATCGTGGCTGAAGCGCGAACGGCAGGCGGAATCGTCGCGTGCGCTGACGGCGGACGATATTGCGGCCCTGACCGTGCTCGATACGGAAGGGTGGCAGCAGGTGCCCGAACGCCGTGCGCCCGTGGAGGAGCCGCTGATGCGCGCGGCCGCGTGGTATTTCATGCATGCGCGCAATCCGCGCGGTCTGCCGGCCGATCCGGTGGCACGCTTTCATCTCGGCAATGGCGCGCGGCTGGAGCGGATGCATTTCCTCGCCGACGGGTCGGAGAACGGCATTCGCCAGTCGCATGGCGTGATGGTCAATTATCTCTATGATCTCGACGACATCGAGAAGAACCACGAGGCCTTCGCCGAAAGCCGCATCGTGGTCGCCTCCAATGCCGTAAAAAAGCTGGCGCGGCCGGGTCCGTCCGGCGAAGTCGTGCCGGTCGCCAGCAAAGCCTGATCTTTCCAAAGCAAGAAACAAAAGCTCCTCTCATGAACCTGTTCGCGTTGATCCGCAGCCGCATCGCGCAAGATGCGCGTCCCTTCATTCACCAGCCGGACGGCACGATGCTGACCTATGGCGACATGCTCGACCGCACCGGGCAGATCGCCAATGTGCTGGTGCTCTCGGGCGTCGAGCCGGGCGACCGGGTGGCCGCGCAGGTCGAGAAGACGGTCGAGAATGTGCTGCTGTATCTGGCGACGCTGCGCGTAGGGGCCGTGTATCTGCCACTCAACACGGCCTATACGCTGACCGAACTCGATTATTTCATCGGCGATGCCGAGCCCAAGCTCGTAGTCTGCGATCCGGCAAAGCGCGACGGCCTTACTGAAATCGCCAAAGCGCGCGGTGTCGCGGCCGTCGAGACGCTCGATGCCAAAGGGCATGGCAGCCTCGTCGATGCGGCGGCCAGGGCGCCGAAGGATTTCGCCGACGTGCCGCGCAGCGAGGACGATCTCGCCGCCATACTCTACACCTCCGGCACCACAGGCCGCTCCAAGGGCGCGATGCTGACGCACCGCAACCTGTCGTCGAATGCGCAGACGTTGGTGGAATACTGGCGCTTCACGGACAAGGACGTGCTGCTGCACGCGCTGCCGATCTATCACACGCATGGCCTGTTCGTGGCCTGCAACACGGTGATGCTGTCGGGCGGCGCGATGATCTTCCTGCAGAAATTCGATGCAGACGAATGCATGCGCCACCTGCCGCAGGCCACATCGATGATGGGCGTGCCGACCTTCTACACGCGCCTGCTCAAGCATCCCGGCCTCACCCGCGCCGCCTGCGGGCATATGCGCCTCTTCACGTCCGGCTCGGCACCGCTTCTGGCCGAAACGCATGACGAATTCCGCGAAAAGACCGGCCACGCCATTCTCGAGCGCTACGGCATGACCGAGACCAACATGAACACCTCCAACCCTTATGACGGCGACCGCATTGCCGGCACGGTCGGCTTCCCGCTGCCGGGCGTGGAAGTGCGCATCGCCGATGCCGAAAGCGGCAAGCCGTTGCCGCAGGGCGAAGTGGGCGTGATCGAGGTGAAAGGCCCCAATGTCTTTCCGGGTTATTGGCGGATGCCGGAGAAAACCAAAGCGGAATTCCGCGCCGACGGCTTTTTCATCACCGGCGATGTCGGCAAGATCGACGAGCGCGGCTATGTGCATATCGTCGGCCGCGCCAAGGACCTGATCATCACCGGCGGCTTCAATGTCTATCCCAAAGAGGTCGAGAGCGAGATCGACGCCCTGTCGGAGGTGGTCGAATCGGCCGTGATCGGCTGCCCACATCCCGATTTCGGCGAAGGCGTCACTGCCGTTGTGGTGCTGCAGGCCGGCGCCAGCGCCGACGAGAAGGCGATCATCGCAAAACTCGAAGACAAGCTCGCCAAGTTCAAATTGCCCAAGCGCGTCATTTTTGTGCCCGATCTGCCCCGCAACACCATGGGCAAGGTGCAGAAGAACGTGCTTCGCGAGCAGAATGCAAAGCTCTATCAGCCCTGATGCGAGAAAGGCTTTCCGTCTGCGCCTGGCGCTGACGGCGTTCGCCGCATGCGTCGTCTTGGCGCCCGCCGGCTTTTTGCAGGCCCAGCAACCGGCACAGGAGCGCGCGGCGCAAGCAAAGGCTGCGCCGTCGCCTGCCGCACTCGCCGAGTATCAACGCAAGCTCAAGGCCTATAACGAAGCGCAAGCGCGCCATGAGGCTTTGGCCGCGCCATATTGGGCGCAGGTCGAGGCGAAGCGAAAGGAGCGGCGCGCGAAGTTTCGTGCCCGTGAGCCGTTGACGCTATCCGATTACGTGCTCACGCAGCCGCCACGCTATGCCGGGCCGTCGCGTCCGGCCGATCCCGAACGCAAACCGGAAGACGTGCCCCCGGAGCGTGAGCCGATCCCGGTGGTGGCGGATTTCCTACGGCATGCGAAAGCGCATTTCGGCTTCGTGCCGGATCGTCCGAAGGACGAGATTGCCTTCAAGCGCGCCTATGCCGCGGTAGCCTCGGCGGCGGGTCTCACGCCGGAACAGGCGGTGCGCGTCTATGCCTTCGAGGCCGGCGGCATCAACGGCTATGATGTGCAATCCGGCCTGGTGGGCGGAAAGCCGGGTGCCCGCGCCATTTCGACGGCGCTCGGTTACAATCAATTGCTGGTCGCCAACACGATTGGGCTTCTCGCCGAGAAGGGCGATCGCTTCGTCAAGGCGTTGCAGGAACGTGCAAAATCACGCGATGGCGAAGGCCGCAAGTCTTTAGAAAACAAGATCGCCATCCTGCGCCGGATGGTGGCGCATAGCCGGACGGTGCCGGCGCGCTGGAGCGATCATGTCACGCTGACGCGTACGCCGAAGGGGATGGCGCTGCATGCACTCAATCTCGATATCGATGTCGGGCCGATGCTGCAGACGCAGAAGCTGCTCGATTCCGTGGTCTATGCGCGCACGCGCGGTATCGCGCGCCCGCTGACGGCATCCGAACTCGAAATGATGAATCTGACCGGCGACGGCAATGGCTTCGACATGGTGTCGATGCCGCGCGAGATGCGCTCCCAGGTGCCCACGGCGAATTTCTTTCAGCGCCGCGGCTACGAGCGCAATCCCATCGCCAGCCGCACGCAGGTGGTGGAGAAACTGATCGCGGAAACCGATGCGATCATGGACCGCCGCTCGCAGGCACAGGGCGCGCGCGATCTTGCGAAGGAATTCCAGCGCCGGCTGGCGGCGGAATAGCGCCTGCTACCGTTGTGAGCGCTGAAGGCCTCCGGCGCCGTCACCCTGAGGTGGACGTGCGCAGCACGGCCCTCGAAGGGTGATCGTCCTGTTGTGGCGTTTCGGGCCGCGCATCCTTCGAGGCTCGCAAGCTTCGCTTGCTCGCACCTCAGGATGACGGGCTAGAGCCGTTACGGCTTTGATAGAATCAAAGCCGCGGCTCCAGCTTATTGTTTTGACGCGTTTTCTTCACGCGAACCGGTTTCCACTTCGCTCGAAAACGCTCTATTGCACCGTGATGTTGCCCTTCTTGATGACATCGCCCCAGCGCTTGTATTCTTCGGCCACGAAGGTGCCGGTTTCCTTGGGCGTGCCGAGCACGGCAGTCAGGCCCTGCTTGTCGAATTGCGCTTTCACATCGGGAGATTCGAAGGCCTTCTTGGCTTCCGCATGCAGCCAGTCGATGACCTTCTGCGGCGTCTTGGCCGGCACGAAGAAACCGAACCACGGGCCGCTTTCAAGCTGCGGGAAGCCGGCTTCCGCGACCGTCGGCACATCGGGAATGAGCGCCACCCGCTTGGGTGCTGCGACGGCGATGGGACGCACGGTGTTGCCCTTGATCTGCGGCACGGCAAGCGTAAGCACGTCGAACATGATGTTGACGTGACCGGCAATCAGATCCTTCACCGCGGGCGCACCACCGCGATAGGGGACATGCACGATGTCGATGCCGGCTTCCTGCTTGAATTGTTCGCCGACGATATGTCCGGTGCTGCCATTGCCCTGCGAGGCAAATGTCACCTTTCCGGGATTGGCCTTGGCGTGCTCGACCAGTTCCTTCATGGTCTTCACCGGCACCGACGGGTTGGCCACGAGGATATTGGCGGTGCGGGCCGCGATGGTGACCGGCTCGAAATCCTTCTGCGCATCGAAATTGAGTTTCTGCAGATGCGGGAGGATCGCCTGCGTGGCATGGAAGCCGACCAGCACGGTGTACCCATCCGGATCGGCCTTGGCGACATAATCGGCGGCGATCGCGCCGCCGGCACCGGTCTTGTTTTCGACAATGGCCGTCTTGCCGGCCTCGTTCAGCTTCTGCGCAAATGTGCGGCCGACAATATCGGCGACGCCGCCGGGCGCAGTAGGTACTATCAGGCGGATCGGCTGCGAGGGGTATTCTTGTGCGCTTGCCGTGGGCGTGATGCCGACAACAGCGGCCAGCGCGAGAGCGGCAGCAAGTGGCAGAGCCTGTTTGGACGGAACCTGTATCCGATCAAAGACTGTCATGGCTTCCCTCACTTGAATTGATGATTTTTGGGGCCAAAGCCCGATGCACGCTTTGTAGCGCCCCCACCCGACCGAGTCACTGTACGGCGTCCCGCATGATGGGACATGTGACACTCGATATGCAGCCGATGTTCGCCCGCAAACGGACCGCGGCCGCACTTCACGGATGCAAGCCTGAGGGCCGCGGATTGCAGGGCGCAACCGCTTTCTTTCCGCGGCCTGTCCCGCTATACGGGCGGCCCCTTGGCAAGAGCCGCGTTCCGGCATGACAACCGCAATCTCCATCTCCAATCTGTCGAAGACCTATGCGTCCGGTTTCCAGGCGCTGAAGGGGATCGACCTCGAAATTCGCCGCGGCGAGATATTTGCGCTGCTCGGCTCCAATGGCGCCGGCAAGACGACGCTGATCGGCATCGTGTGCGGGCTCGTCAATCCGACCGAAGGCAGCGTGAAGGTCGAAGGCCATGACATTGTCGACAATTATCGTGCGGCGCGCGCGCAAATCGGTCTCGTGCCGCAGGAATTGACCACCGATTCCTTCGAGACGGTCTGGGCGACGACCAGCTTCAGCCGCGGCCTGTTCGGCAAGCCGAAGAATCCCGCGCATATCGAGAAGGTGCTCAGGCAGCTGTCGCTCTGGGACAAGAAGGATTCCAAGATCATGACGCTGTCCGGCGGCATGAAGCGCCGGGTGCTGATCGCCAAGGCGCTGTCGCACGAGCCGCGCATCCTGTTTCTCGACGAGCCGACAGCGGGCGTGGATGTCGAATTGCGCAAGGACATGTGGCAGGTGGTGCGCGAATTGCGCGACGACGGCGTGACCATCATTCTTACCACGCATTATATCGAGGAGGCCGAGGACATGGCCGACCGCATCGGCGTGATTTCCAAAGGCGAGATCGTGCTGGTGGAAGAGAAGGCCGAGTTGATGCGCAAGCTCGGCAAGAAGCAGCTCACGATCCATCTGCAGAAGCCGCTCGACACGATCCCGGACAGTCTGTCGCATCACAATCTGGTTCTTGCCGGCCTCGGAATGGAACTCGTTTATGATTACGACACCAAGGGCGAGCGCACCGGGATCACGACATTGCTGGCGGACCTGAACGCTGCCGAGATCCGCTTCCGCGATTTGCAGACCACGCAATCCTCGCTCGAGGACATCTTTGTCGGTCTGATCGGACGCAAATCATGAACTGGCGCGCGATCTGGGCGATCTATGTGTTCGAGATGTCGCGCACCGCGCGCACGCTGCTGCAGAGCATCGTGTCGCCGGTCATCTCCACGTCGCTGTATTTCGTGGTGTTCGGCGCGGCGATCGGCTCGCGCATCCAGGAAATCGACGGCATTCCCTACGGCTCTTTCATCGTGCCGGGGCTCGTGATGCTGATGCTGCTGACGCAGAGCGTGGCGAATGCGTCCTTCGGGATCTATTTCCCCCGCTTTGTCGGCACGATCTACGAGATCCTGTCGGCGCCGGTCTCGTTCGTGGAAATCGTGATCGGCTATGTGGGCGCGGCGGCCACCAAGTCGGTCGTGCTCGGGATCATCATCCTGCTGACGGCGGGATTGTTCGTGCCGCTGCAGATCGCGCATCCGTTCTGGATGCTGGGCTTTCTGGTGCTGACGGCGGTGACGTTCAGTCTGCTCGGCTTCATCATCGGGATCTGGGCGGACGGCTTCGAGAAGCTGCAGGTGGTGCCGCTGCTGGTGATCACACCGCTGACCTTTCTGGGCGGCAGCTTCTATTCGATCGACGTGCTGCCGCCATTCTGGCGCACGGTGAGCCTGTTCAATCCGGTGGTCTATCTGATCAGTGGCTTCCGCTGGAGCTTCTTCGAGGTGTCCGATGTGAGCGTCGGCGTCAGTTTCGCAATGACGCTGTTCTTCCTCGCGGTATGTCTCGCAACCGTGTGGTGGATCTTCCGCACCGGCTACCGGCTCAAGACCTGAGCGGGCGGGCTTTCGACAAGAAAAAGGCCGGGGCGAGCCCCGGCCTTTTGCATGTGACGACGGCTTTTACCGTCAGCGGGTGGCTTTCCAGTCGTCTTCCTTGCCGTTCGCATTGCTGCGGCCGGTGATGGTGTTGCCGTCGACCTGGCCAGTATAGCGGGTGCCGGCGGCAGTGAAGGCGATTTCGGAGCCCTTGAGGCGGCCTTCGGTGACGGGTGCGACCACGTTGTCCTTCGTCAGGGTGCCTTTGACCATCTGGAATTTCTGCTCGAGCTTCAGTTCGCCCTGCGGGGTCTGCCAGGTGCCCTCGACCTTGGCCGGGACGATCCAGAAATAGGCCGTGCAATGCGAATTGCAGTCCTTGGCGGTGGCGGTCTCGTCGGCGGTCCAGTCTCCGAGGTCGAAGGAATTCGAGACGATCCGGGTGCCGGGCTTCATGTCGAGCAGTTTGGGGCGCAGCCGCATGTTGATGTTCGGCAGGAGGAACATGGTGACGACGGTTGCTTTGGAGAAATCGGACGCGAACAAGTCACCTTCTACGAACGTTGCCTTGTCGCTGACCCCTTCTTTTTCCGCATTCTTTTTCGACAGCGCGACCATGTCGGGGTTGTATTCGATGCCATGCGCCACAGCCCCCCTCTTGGCGGCGGTGATGACGGTGCGTCCGTCGCCGGAGCCCAGATCGATCACGTAATCGTCCGCGGTCACATTCGCCATGTCGAGCATGCGATCGACGAGGCTCTGCGACGTTGGCACCCATACGACGTCCTTGCCGCGTTGTCCGACCTTTGGCTCGTAGGCTGGAGCGGGTTGCGCCATCGCACCGTTGAATACGATTGCAATGGTCAGGCAGGAGCCGGCCACAAATCTGGTGGAATACTTTAAAGCTGACATCATTCTCTCCGGAGCGAAATGCTGAGCCATGCTCAGGCGCCGCGCTTGGCTTGCCATTTGGTTTCAATCGAACCCGATTTTGTGACCCCCTCGATAGATGAGCCGCTGACCTTGCCGGTGTATTCGGCACCGCCGGCCTTGAAGCTGATTTCGTCGCCACGCAGCTTCCCGTCAGTGACCGGTACGATCACGTTGTCGTTCTTGATGGTGCCGGTAAAGGTCTGAAAGGACTGTTTCAGTGTGAGCTCGCCCTTGTCGAGCGTCCAGGTGCCGTCGACCTTCGCGGGGACGATCCAGAAATAGGCCTTGCAATAGGACGTGCAACCCTCGGTGACGATAGCCTCCTCATCAGCTTTCCATTCGCCCATGTCGAAGGTGTTGGAAGCGACGCGCGTGCCCGGCTTCATGTCGAGAATGGTCGGGCGCAGCTTGAGATTGAGGCTGGTCAGCAGGAACATGGTCACCACGTCGGCCTTCGAGAAGTCGGTAACGAAGATATCGCCTTGCTCGAATGTCGCTTTATCGCTGACGCCTTCCTTTTGTGCGTTTGCCTTCGACAATTCGACCATCTGCGGATTGTATTCGATGCCATGCGCGCGCGCGCCGCGTTTGGCTGCAGTGATC
This sequence comes from Pseudomonadota bacterium, assembly GCA_023392205.1. GTDB lineage: Bacteria > Pseudomonadota > Alphaproteobacteria > Rhizobiales > Xanthobacteraceae > Pseudorhodoplanes. The sequence continues at coordinate 2,136 of JAEVZN010000186.1, read as the reverse complement.
ACCGTGCGCCCGTCACCTGATCCGAGATCGACCACGTAATCGTCCGGCGTGACTTTGGCCATGTCGAGCATCTTGTCGACCAAAGCCTGGGGAGTAGGAACCCAGATCACATCCTTGCCGTCCTGACCGACACTCGGCTCGAACGGCTTTTCGGCAGGTTGTGCCACCGCATGCCCCGCAGAAAGGGATATCGAAAGGCAGGCAGCCAAAGCGAAGCGTGACGCGGACGAAAACAAAGACATCAGAAAATCCTCCGGAGGGGTTCGAGCCGTGACCGGTGCGGTCAGCAAGCGCAAAGAGTGAATGATGTGGGTTTGGCTATCTGGACCGACCATAAACGGGTGTGACGGCGCCGCGTGTCACGCGATTGGCGGGAGAAGCCAGAAACAGGATCGTCGCAGCGACCTCCTCGACTGTGGGCCAGAGCGCGTGATCGGCCCTCGGCATGGCGGCGCGGTTGGCGGGGGTATCCATCACGGATGGGGCAACCGCATTGACGAGAACCCCGTTCCTGGCGACTTCTTCCGCCAGCGCGACCGTCAGGGCTGCGACACCGGATTTGGCTATTGTATAGGCAACCATTCCGGAACCCGCCCGGAATTCGAGTGCGGGCCTTGCCGCCACGTTCACAATACGGCCGCCATCTTCGCCGAAAGCGCGAAGTGCCGCACGGCAGCACAGGAAGCAACTCACCAGGTTGGTGTCGAGTTGCGCCATAAGATCCTGCCTGGACGTCTCGATGAACGGTCCGGATGCGAATCCGCCCACGAGGTGTATCGATCCCCAGACCGCGCCGATTTTTCCGTAAAAGTCCGCCACGGCCGTCTCATCCGCAAGATCGACGCCGGGATAGAGTTTCACGCGCTCGTGTCGTGAGAAGGGCAGATCGCTGTCACCTGCGGCCGAATGGCAGGGCACATGGCAGTGCGCGCCCGATCCGATCAATGCCAAAACCACAGCACGGCCCAGTGCGCCGGTGCCGCCCGTCACCACGAGATTGCGTCCGCGAAAATCCAGTTCGGGCCGGTCCAAACGTTACTCCCGTCCGCGCCGGCTGCGGTTTGGCAGCACCTGATGCGTGATCCAATTCCGGATTTCGCGCGTCCGGAACTTTTTGTCCAACACGGTGGAGTCGAGGCCGAGGCGCCAAGCCAGAGGCTTGTCATTCGGGTCCATATGCAATGCCGAAACTGTCTCGGCGTAATCGAGCACTTCATCGTCGCTATTGAAGAACCGCTCCTCGATAAGGCGTTTGCCATGCCGGCGGAATGTCGCTGCGATGTCCGCAAGCGTGTATTCCGGGTGATACTGGACCCCCCAGGCGGTGCAGCCATTCACCGTCACTTCCGCAGCCTGGACCGCTGAGATCGCGTTCAATGCGAGCACATGCATGTTCGGCGCCAGAGTCTCGACCTCATCGAGATGGACGGTGACCGCATCGAAGACCTCGTCTTTTCCGGCGAAGATGGGGTGGCCGCGGCCGGAATGTGTGAGCCGGATCCGCCGCCCGAAGCCGATTTCGCGGCCCTTCGGATTCCGGCGGACACTGCCGCCAGCGGCGGTCGTGATGATCTGCAGGCCCCAGCAACTTCCGAACAATGGCGTAGACGAGTCGAAAACCGCCCGCGCAAGTTCGATCTGCGGATCGATATGCGGGCCGCGGTCATACACATGAAGAGCTGATCCGGTAATCACCACGCCATCGTATGATTCCAGTCCGCCGCTGTCGGGCAGATTGGAGCCGGCATCGGCAGGGTAGCAGATGTCGACAGCAGCCAGCGGCAGGAAGTGGCGCAAAAGGTCGGCGTAACCTTCGCTTGGCGCCTCTCCGCCGGCAGCTTTCAACAAAGCGCGGCCATCGGCAGTATTGCCTTCAATCACAAGCAGGCGGGGGGCAGACATAATTGTTCCGTGCGGGCCCTGCAAATACGGCAGGCTATTCTTCTTTATACGGATTTGCGGCCAATTTGCGAGCGTTGCGGCTTGGCCTGCCCGGCATCGGGCGGCATGCTGCCCAGAGCGCGGCTAAGGGATTTCGAGGCTATCATGGCGGAATATGACCTCGCAATTATCGGAGGGGGGATCAACGGAGCCGGGGGCGCGGGGGGGGCCGCCGGGCGGGGGGTGGGGGGGGTG
>JAEVZN010000259.1 GCA_023392205.1 Pseudomonadota bacterium | reverse complement strand
CTCACGCAGGTCATTGGATAAAGGTCGGGTCATCGGATGCTGGCCTCCCTCCCAGCCAGCATCTTGAATCACAAATCCCGCTGATCCGGAATCCCCGCCGATTCAGTCAAGCGATGAACCGCTCTAGCAAAAACGTCAATCTTTTCAGTGAGTCAGGCGACAGGATGAGACAAGAAGTTTGGAGCGGGTGAAGGGAATCGAACCCTCGTCATCAGCTTGGAAGGCTGTTGCTCTACCATTGAGCTACACCCGCATGCGGAGCCTGCTTCGGACCGGTCCGGCGGATCGCTTGGTTTCATAAAATGCCGCCGGAAACAAGACCTTATCCGGGCATTCGGGGCCGCGCGGCGACGCCGATCCGACATGGCGGCCGGCTGGCCGCGAGTACAGCCTGCCCTGACCTCCGTTCGCTCTCGCCTCGACTCGACTCGCCTGCCCGCTGCCCAACCCGTCACTTTGGCTGGGGCTGTGGCGCAGTGCCGAGCAGCGCCTCCATGGCAAGTCCGAGCGCCAGCAGGGTCCGGTCGCTGCCGAGCGGCCCGTCGATCTCAATCCCGACCGGGAGCTCGCCTTTGGTCATCCCGGCGAACAGCGACAGGCCCGGAATGCCGGCATTGCTGCCCGGATCGGTGTTGCGGATCATGGTGGCAAAGGTCGGTGCCGGCTTGCTGCCGGCAATCGATATCTCGCCCGACCCCTTTTCCGCGTCGATCGGCACCGCTGGCGCGGGCGTGGTCGGAAACATTATGGCGTCCAGATTATTGGCCTTGAAATATTCCGCATAGAGCGCCTGCAGGGCCGGCCGGTGCACTTTGATCGCATCCGGATAGTCCTTTCCGAAGGCATCGTTCACGATCGCACCGAAAGCGCCCTGCACGTCCGGGCTTTTGATCTGCGCCGCAATGTCGGCAAGCGTCACACCCTCGATCCCCGAGGCTTTCAGATAAGCCGGGATGTCGTCGACCGGCTCATGCAGCGCGACCGGGAACGACACCTTGGCGTTCAGGTCGGCCAGCCCTGGCAGATCGCCATCGACGAATATGACGCCGGCTTTTTCCAGTTTGCCGCGCGCGCTCTTCGCCACGGCCTCTAAATCCGGATCGAGCCCGGTCCATAACGACAGCGGAATGCCGATGCGCTTGCCCTTGAGCGTGGCTGCATTCGCGATTTCTGTGCCGGTGATGACGGCATCGAGCAAGGCCACGTCGGCCACCGTGCGGCCCATCGGGCCGATGGTGTCGCGCGTGCGGCTGATCGGCACCACGGCATTGGCGTCGTGATAGCGCCGCTCCGCGCCGCCATTCCCGACAGAGGGGCGGAAACCCACGGTCCCGGTCAGTGCGGCCGGGATGCGGGTGGAGCCGCCGGTATCGCTGCCGAGCCCGGCGGTAACGATCCCCGCCGCGATGGCGGCTGCGGTGCCGCCGGACGAGCCACCGGGAATGCGCGTCGGGTCATGCGGGTTCTTCACATGGCCGGCGAACGATGCGGCATTTGTCGAGGTGATACCGAAGGCGAGTTCATGCAGATTGGTCTTGCCGATCACGATGGCGCCGGCATCGATCAGCTTCTGCAGCGATGGCGCGTTCGCCTTCGGCCGAGCATTGCGCAGGGCCTCGGTGCCGCCCGTGGTCGGCAGGTCGGCGGTGTTGATGTTGTCCTTGACCACGATCGGCAGGCCGGCGAGCGGTGGCAAGGGTTGCCCGGCCGCGACCATCGCGTCGATCTTCTTCGCGGCGGCGAGCGCGCCGTTGGTGTTGAGGGTGATGAAGGCGTTGAGATGCTTCATCTGCTCGGCGCGGGCGAGCGCTGCCTCGACGACATCGGTCGCGGAGATGCGCTTGTCGCGGATCGCCGCGACGATCGCGGCTGAATTCTGTGGCATGTTTTGTGGCACGTCCTGCGCCATGGCGGACCTCGTGAACGGCAGGACCGGGAGGGCTGGAAAGATCTGTGCGACCGCGAGACCGACACATGCGGTCAGTACATCGCGGCGGGAGGCATCGTGCATGGGGGGACCCCTGATTTGCGATCTGGGATCAGTCTACACCGGATTGCGGCGGGTCCAGCTTGCGAAGCAAGCCAAGACTGGTGGAGGGGGTTGGATTCGAACCAACGTAGGCATAGCCAACGGATTTACAGTCCGTCCCCTTTAGCCACTCGGGCACCCCTCCACGGGATCAGTCCTGGCGACCGAACCTTGGTCGCGCGACGCCGATAAAAGGTTTAACCCGGATCGGCGTGATGTAAAACGCCAAGCCGCACCTCCAGGGTCACGGCGCGGCCGACAGCGCCGCGTTATGGTGGCGAGGGGCCGTTAAGTCAATCGGAAATCAAGGTTATTCCATGCGCAAACGGGAGACCGGGAGACCGGCCAGAGGCTCCGCTGAGCGGCCGGGCAATGCTCCACCGGGCAATACCTCTTGGGCGAAGCGCCGCACCTCCCGCTCCGCAGGCGGCGGCCGCAGCGCGCCGCGCGTGGAACTCGACACGGCCATCCTCTATGGCTGGCACAGCGTGGCCGCGGCGCTGGCCAACCCCGCCCGCCGCATCCGCCGCCTGATGGTCACCGAGAACGCCGCCAAGCGGCTCGCCGAGGAAGGGCTCACCTTGCCCGAAAGCACGCAGGTCGTGCGGCCGGACGAGATCGCCCGGCGGCTGACGCCGGATGCAGTGCATAACGGGCTCTATGCCGAAGCGGACCCGCTCGACGGTCCGGACCTGATGGCCATCCCCAGGGACGGGATCGTGCTGGTGCTCGACCAGATCACCGATCCGCATAATGTCGGCGCGATCATGCGCAGTGCGGCGGCGTTCGGCGTCACCGCCATCGTGACCACCGCGCGGCATTCGCCGGAGGCGACCGGCGTGCTCGCCAAATCGGCCTCCGGTGCGCTGGAATATGTGCCGATCGTGACCACGCAGAATCTGGCGCGCGGGCTGACCGTGTTGAAAGAGCGCGGCTTCCTGCTGGTGGGGCTGGACAGCGAGGGGGAGACAGAGCTGGCAAGCCTGCCCCTCACCGCCCCTCTGGCGCTGGTGCTGGGCGCGGAGGGCAAGGGTTTGCGGCAACTCACGCGGCAAACCTGCGACCACAACGCGCGGCTCGATCTGCCCGGCGCGATCAAGAGCCTCAACGTATCGAATGCCGCGGCTCTTGCGCTCTACATCGCGGCGACGCGGCTCAGGACATGAGCCGCATCGCGCGCGTGAAGCATCTGTGACGGATCAATAGGCGCGGCGGATCGGTGGATAGCCCTTGTAGGGATGATGCCGGTGATAGGCGCGGCGCGCGTGGCGGTGTCCGTGATAAGCGTCGTAGCGATACCCGGTCACATACGGATAGGCGCCGACCGGCTGCGGTGCATGATAGACGGGCGGATTGAAGTCGCTCAGCATCGGTCCCGAATAAACCGGACCCTGATTGACCACATATTGCTGCACCACCGGCACCTGCACCACCAGCGGCGGCTGCGGGACGGCGACGGTGACAAGCTTCGGCGGCTGCGGCACGAGCGCATAGCCCGCGGCATAGCTGTTGCCACAGCAGGACCCGCAGCAGGAGGCTGCAGCCGAAGTTGCAAACATCGTCACCGCAGCAGCGGTCACAAGAGCAAACGATACGCGAGACATGATACGTCCTTCTCGGTTGGGTTAGCGACGACGACGGGGAAAATCGGGACGGTCCCGCCCTTCGCGGAACGGATCGACATTGATTTCGGGCGCGATCATCATCGGCGGCGATGGCGCATATTGCGTCGGCGGCACATCCGGCGATTCGGCCGACCATGAGCGCTGATAGGCTTCCGCAGGTTTCGGCAAGGGCCGGTCGGCGGGTGGCTCAACCTCATAGCGGCCCGAATAGGGCTTGCCGCCGAGCGAGGGAAAATATGGCCGCGCCTTGCGGTAAGGCGGCGGCGGATAGGGTCCGGGAATGACTGTGACAGGAACCGCGCCGGGCCGGTACAGACCCCAGTCGCTCACCGCCACGCCCCAGGATGCATAGACGCCATCGATGACCACAGGCACATCGGGGCGGCCGGGCACGACGAAGGACGGCTGATGGTCCGCGAAGGCCGCGGGCGCGGTCATCACTGGCGCGGCCAGGCATGCCGGCAGAAGCGACTTCAGCAAAAGTGTCCTGGATAGCCACGGCCTGTGCATCAAAAAGCTCCGACGCGCGCCGCGCCGGGCGCCGTCACAGCGTACAGACTAAGCCCGCACCCCCGCACCATGCCGTTAATGCACACCCGGTTTTCGGACTTAGCCTTAATTCAAGGTGACTGCGCCCGTGGCCCGGACGCCCCGATCAATTCCGAAGCATGGTGCCAGGGCGCTCCGGAACCTCCGCCGCCAGCCTGCGTTGATGGCTCGACACAACACACATGTTCCGGACCCGCAGCGTCCGAGGAGGCCAGATGACCAAGCTGTTGACCGGAACCTGTCTTGCCTTCGCCCTGATGGCCGCGCCGGCCTCGGCGCAGGACCTGATCGTGGGTTCGGGCCTGATTTGCGATACCAAGCAGCAGGCCGAGCGCTTCGTGGCTCTGATGGGCGACGAGAATATCGAAAGCGCGCTGGTGCAGGTCAACGGCGAAGCCGGTCAACCGGATGCCTGCGTCGTCGCCACCATCGGCTATTTCCCCGGCGCAAGCGTCGCCGAGCTGGAGAAGAACTCCAAAGTGATCCAGGTTGTCGAAGTGCTGGTCATGGCGGTTGCGACATCCGCGGGCGACGTAAAGATGGTGCAGCCGAAGATGTTCTATTCGGTTGTGGATACCGGTCAGCAGGCGATCTGACATCACACGGCCGGCTGGCCCATATAGGAATGGAACATGCCCGCCGGGTCGCGTTTCGATCGCACGCTTTGCAGACGTCTGAAATTTTCTTCGGACATGAAGCGGAAGGGCCGTGCGCCGAGGTTCTCGTCAGCCAGTTGTATCCCCGACGCGAGCGGCTCCATTTCGCGCATGCAATCCGTCACCCAAGCCTGATGCTTTGCGTCCTTCATCGCGTCGTCGGACACGGCATAGAGTGCGATATATAGTTCGTCCTGCATCGAGAACGCCATGTCTGGAAGAGGCTGCGACGGCCCCCAAAGCATCCACATCATGTGCGACGGGGCCTCCGGCAACGTTGCGGCAATCTTGCGCATGCCGGGAAGCAAAGCTTTCGCTGGCGCGCTGGTCCACATGTTGTCGGCAGCGTATCGGCGCTCGCGCGGATAGAGCAATTGCTCGCCCCCCTGCAGGAGATCGTCGAACTCGGTGACGACGTTGACGTCGCGCTGTATCGCCTTGTCCAGGACCGGGCATGTTTCGAGCAATGTCAGAGCCGCGACCGCCTCTTCCCTGCTCTCGGCGAGGACCGGCGCCGTCACCAATACGCCCGGCCCCGAATGGCCGAAAATGCCACGGCGGACAAAAACCATGCATTCCATCGTCCGTGCCAGCGACGGCTGGACGGACAGAACCCATGTCAGCACCTCGTCAAGCAGGTCGACCGGATAGAGATAATCGCTGCGCATCATCACCTTGGGACGTGTGTGCAGCCCCACCTCGAAGCGCGTCCCCCCGCCGAAGAAGCCCGGACCTGCGCCGCGGGAAGCCCAGTACACGTCCGTATTCTGATGTGCATTTGCGTGGATCAATTCGCCGTCGGCTGTGACCACATCGACACCTGTGACATGGGCACAGGCAGGACCCCACAAACGTGAATTCCAGCCGAAGCCACCTTGCAGCAGAAAACCGCCAAGCCCCACCGTCATGCAATGGCCCGTCGGAAAGAACAATTGATGCTGACGAAGCGCCCGATTGAGCTCGGTCCCGAGCAAGCCGGGTTGCAGACTGGCGGACCTGGCAGCTACATCCACGCTGAAATCACGCATCCGGGACACATCGATCAACAAGCCCCCGTCGCGCAGAAACGTCGCGGCCCAGCTGTGTCCACCGGACCTGATGGCGACCTTGAGGCCATGTTGACGCGCAAGCCGCACGGCGGATACGACATCGTTCTCATTCTTGGCCTGGACGACGACATCCGGATAGCGTTCCGGTACGCGGTGATTCCACATATGTCCGCGGCGGGCTTCTTCGTAGCCCGCCTTGCCGCGCCAGAACGTTTCGCCGGATATGGATTGCAGCGCCATGGGCAAGAGGTTTCCACGAAGATCCGGCCCAGGGCAACGACCCGACTGCGCCGATGCGTCAAATATTTCCGGGAGCATGGGTCTGCTAGCTTCTGGCCGGTCGGCCGGTCAAGCCAATCCGATCTTGCGAAAGCCCGGAGCCGCTGTTAGCTCTTGCCCCGCGCCGGCTTAGCTCAGCGGTAGAGCAGCGGTTTTGTAAACCGAAGGTCGGGGGTTCAATCC
>JAEVZN010000061.1 GCA_023392205.1 Pseudomonadota bacterium | reverse complement strand
CATTTTGAGTTCGACGCCGGCTTCCTTGTAGAACCGGGCGGCGCCGGGATGAAACGGCACACCGATATCCTCGGCCATCGCCTTGGGCGTGAGGCCCGTCATGGCCTTGTTCACCGCCGCCATACTGGCGACATTCGATGCCATCGCCTTGGTCATCGCATAGACCGTATCCTCCGGCAACTTGCAGGAGGCGACGATATGCGTCGCATAACCGATCACCTTCACATCCTGATCCTGCTTCGGATATGTCCCCTTCGGGACATTTACCAGCGTGTAGCCGGGATTGATCTTGCGCATCTCATCGAACAGGTCGGTCATGTCGAGAAGCTTGATGTCGCGCGACGCAGCCAGATCCATGACGGCGCCGGACGGGATCGTGGTTCCGAGGGTGAACGCAACGGCATTGCCGTCCTGCATCTGCGTGACGGAATCCGTGTACGACACGAAGCTCATCTTCACGTCGTTGTAGGTCAACCCAGCAACGCGCAGCATGTGCCCGGTGATCGCCTCGCCGGTATTGCCGCGTTGCTGCGTGGTGATGCCCTTGCCCTTGAGGTCTTTCACGCTGTTGATGCCGGCATCGGCGCGAAGTACAACCTGAAAATATTGCGGATACAGCGTCGCGATATTGCACACATTGTCATGCGGCTTGGTGAAAGGCGCATTGCCCTTGATCGCGTCCACCGTGGATATCGAGTTGCCGAATCCCACATCGGCCTTGCCCTCCTGAACGCCGCGCACATTGGCAATGCCCGCACCCGGCAACGCCTGAACCGACATGTTCGGGACCGCTTTCTCCCACATGTCCTTCAATTGCCCGCCGAGCGGAATCCAGACACCGCCTTGCGGACCGGTCATCATCTTGATGTCCGCAGCAAAGGCAGCCGGAGCAGCCGCCAGGCCCAATACGAAACCCAGCGCAACGAGTTTTTTCGTCATGTGACACTTCTCCCTGGGACCGGCCGGATTTTTTCTGGCCGCTTTTCATTGTTATCGGACCAAGGTTACGCGCAGGCGCGGCTGCTGCACAAGCCGGGATTGCATCGAACACACTGTGCCATCGGACTTTGTACGCCCTGTCCGGCAGTGCCGCGCGTGTCGTGAGCAGTTGCGAGATGGCGCCTCGCGTCCGTGCCGCATTGACACAAGCGGTTCCACGGCGATAGCGAAGCGCAGACAACATGTGAGGAAACGTCATGCGTCGTGCTCTTGCCGCTCTTGGTGTTCTGCTCCTGTCTTTTGTGCCGGCTGCCGCACAATCCGACTGGCCGCAGCGCAACGTCACGCTCATCCTGCCGCTCGGTCCCGGTAGCGGCGTGGATATCACCGCACGCCTTTTGGGCGAGAAACTCTCGGCCAAGTGGGGCAAGCCGGTCGTCGTAGAAAACCGGCCGGGTGGCGACGCCATTGTCGCCATCAATGCCTTCGTGTCCGCCAAGGACGACCATACCCTGCTGATGGCGCCGACCTCGACCTTCACGGCGCATCCGATCCTGCACAGCAAGCTACCCTACGAACCGGCCGACCTGCAGCCGATTGCCCGCACCACCAACACCCTGATCGCGATCGCCGTGCCCGCCTCGCTGGAAGTGAACACCATGGCGGACTTCGCGAAGATGGCGAAGGACAAGCCCGGTCAGTTGAACTGGGCCGGCACGACCGGCGCGGTCGACTTCGTGTTCGGCGGCGCGATCAAGAATGCCGGAATGGCCATCACCAAGGTGCCCTACAAGGACGGCGTGCAGGCCCTGAACGATCTCGCGGAGGGCCGCATTCAACTTTATGGCGCGGCCTATGCCATCGTCCGGCCTCAGGTGCAGGGCGGCAAGGTGAAGGTCATGGCCCTGATGAACACGCAACGGGCGCCGCAATTTCCGGACGTTCCGACCGCCACCGAGGCCGGTTTCCCGGACTTCGCCCTTGACGGGCTGGTCGGTCTGTTCGGACCGCGCACCATGAGCGCCGCCGTCCGCGACAAGATCGCTGCCGACGTGATCGAGGCGCTGAAGGACGAAGCCCTTGTGAAGCGGCTGGAATTGACCGGCCAGGTCGTCAATCCGGGCGATGCCAAGGCCTTTGCGGCGGAAATCGACGAGCAGCGCAAGCGCGTGACCGAAGCCGCCAAGACTGTCGGCGCCACAAAATAACGTCGGCTTTGGCTGAGAAAAAAGTGCCGCTGGTTCATGCCCGCGGCCACTTGCCGTCAGCTTTCCGGGTCCACCGCGTTCCGGCCGTTGGATTTCAGCGGCAAAAACGGGATCGCCGTGAGGACCGCCAAGGCGATCCCTGCAATTGCCAACCCGATCCAGAAAATATCCATTACGCTTCCTTGAATGGGGATCCGGTTCCGGATTCCCGTCTTGCTGCGGCCTCGCCGCCCGGCAATTGCACCGGTCATCTCTTCATCGGGCAATGTCTTGCAACCGGGCATGTTCCTGCGCGCAATCGAAGCGCATTGACGCAAGCGCAGCGCAGTCGCGGACTGTTGTTGCGGAGAGCCCGCGACGGAAAATCAGTCTGAAATGGCGGGAGCGGCCGATCGGCTTGTTGCGCGGAGACCGGCGGGGCCCGGGAAGCCCTTGATATGATTGGTCGGAGTGGCAGGATTCGAACCTGCGACCCCCTCGTCCCGAACGAGGTGCGCTACCAGGCTGCGCTACACTCCGACGTGAAGGCCGGTCTTATATCGACGGGATGGGTGCGCCGCAAGGGAACGCGGAGGATCAATTTTCTGCCCGCGCCGCACGGCAACGCGATATGGAGAGCGGCATGAGCGTGACCCTGACAACCCGCCTGCTGCCGGCCGGCGCCGAAGCCGTTGCCGCCGCCGCGCAGGCGCTGCGTGCGGGCGGGCTTGTCGCCTTCCCGACCGAAACCGTCTACGGCCTGGGCGCCGATGCGGCCAATGGCGAGGCCGTGGCGCGGCTCTACGCCGCCAAGGGCCGGCCCGCTTTCAACCCCCTGATCGCGCATGTGGCAAGCCTCGCGGCGGCCCGCGAGATCGCCGAATTTGACAGCAATGCCAGCACCTTGGCGGAGGCCTTTTGGCCCGGTCCGCTGACCTTGGTGCTGCGCAGATCGGGGCCGGCCAAAGTCTCGGAACTTGCCCTTGCGGGGCTGGATACGATTGCGGTGCGCGTGCCAGCGCATCCGGTCGCCCATGCCATCCTCGAGGCCTTTGGCGGGCCGGTCGTGGCGCCTTCGGCCAACCGGTCCGGGCATGTCTCGCCGACCCATGCCGGCCACGTCCTGAGCGATCTGGAGGGGCGCATCGACCTCATCGTCGATGGCGGGCCATGCAGCGTCGGCGTCGAATCCACCATCGTCGCCTGCACCGGCGAACCGGCCCTACTGCGCCCCGGCGGGGTCTCGCGATCCGACATCGAAGCCGCCCTCCGGCGCCCGCTGACCATCCCGCAAGCCCTTGACGCGGAAACGGAAACGCCGCTCGCGCCAGGCATGCTGGAGAGCCATTATGCGCCCCGCACACCGCTGCGGCTCAATGCGCAAAGCGTCATGCCGGGCGAGGCCTTGCTGGCCTTCGGACCGGACATGCCCAGGGGCACCCGCGATTTCATGAACCTGTCGCAGCGCGGCGATCTGATCGAAGCGGCGGCCAGCCTTTTCGCGCATTTGCGGGCGCTGGATGCCCTCCAGGCCACGCAGATCGCGGTGATGCCCGTCCCATCCGGCGGTCTGGGCGACGCCATCAACGACCGCCTCAGACGCGCCGCCGCCCCCCGTTCATCCTCGTAGAAGTGCCGATGCTCACACCCGACAAGGACCTGATCACCCGGTTCACGCAGATCGTCGGCGAGAATTTCGCGCTCACCGATCCCGACCTGCAGGCCGCCTATCTGGTCGAGATGCGCGACCGCTGGCGCGGCGCCACGCCGCTCGTGCTGCGCCCCGAAACCACCGAACAGGTGTCGCAGATTCTCAAACTCGCCAGCGAGACCCGCACCGCCATCGTCCCGCAGGGCGGCAATACCGGCCTCGTCGGCGGACAGCTTCCCTATAACGGCGAGATCGTGCTGTCGCTGAACCGGATGACCCAAATCCGCGAACTCGATCCGGTCACCAACACCATCACCGTGGAGGCCGGCGTCACGCTCCAGCGCACCCGCGAGGCGGCGGCGGAGGCCGACCGGCTCTATCCGCAACTCCTGCCGTCGGAGGGCACCTGCACCATCGGCGGCAATCTCTCCACCAATGCCGGCGGCACGGCCGCCATTGCGCATGGCATCGCGCGCGCGCATGCGCTGGGCCTCGAAGTGGTGCTGGCGGACGGCCGCGTGCTCAACAATCTCAACAAGCTGAAGAAGGACAATACGGGTTACGACCTGAAGAACCTGTTCATCGGCGCCGAAGGCACGCTCGGCATCATCACCGCGGCGGTGTTGCGGCTGGTGCCGCGCCCGCGCGCGGTCGAGGTGGCGTTTTTCGGATTGCCGTCGGTGCAGGCGGCGGTCGATCTTCTCTCGCTCGCGCAATCGCGCGCCGGCTCCGACATCACGAGCTTCGAATTGCTGACGCGCTTCGGTCTCGAAACCGTGCTGCAATATGTGCCGGGCACGCGCGATCCGCTGGACGCGCCGCATCCCTTTTATGTGCTGATGGAAATCTCGTCGCAGATGAGCGCGGGCTTGCGCGATGTGGTCGAAGAGTTGTTTGAAGCAGGCGTCGAACAGGGCCTGATCGCGGACGGCGCGATGGCCGAGACGCTCGAACAGGCGAAGTCGTTCTGGCGCATCCGCGAGGAAGTGGGCGAAGTGCAGAAGAAGCTCGGCGCTTCGATCAAGCACGATGTGTCGGTGCCGGTCGCGGCCATCCCCGCTTTCATCGAGCAGGCCAGCGCCGCCGTGGTGGCGGCCTTTCCAGGCTCAAGGCCGTTTCCGTTCGGCCATGTCGGCGACGGCAACATCCACTACAATGTCTCGCAGCCCGAAGGCGCCGACAGGGACGCGTTCCTCGCGCAGGAAGAGCGCGTGCAGGACATCGTGTTCGACATCGTCATGAAACATGGCGGCTCGATCTCCGCCGAGCACGG
>JAEVZN010000006.1 GCA_023392205.1 Pseudomonadota bacterium | reverse complement strand
CGATACCGGTTACTGCATCGGCGCGACGATCTTCGGATGCTTCAGTGTGGTCGCATCGAGCTTCTTCGGGATCGTCTTGTTCTCGGTATAAACGTCGAACATCGCCTGGATGCCTTCGAAATTCGGCGCCGCACCCGGCTCACGCGCAAAGTCGTTCGCCTTGAGCAGATAGGTTTCCAAAGCCGCGACCGGCGCCTTCATCACTTCATGCACGACCTGGATGGTCTCGGCCCGGTTCTCCAGCGCCATCTTCATGCCGAGCGTGATGTCCTTCACATATTGCGAGACCAGTTCCGGATTCTTGTCCACGAAATCCTTCCGGCAGGCTTCGACGATATGCACGATGTTCGGCAGCGCCTCTTCAAGCGCGAACAGCTTGCGCACGCCGCCCTTGGCTTCGGCGCGGGCCGCGAAGGGCTGCACCATGTTCACCGCATCGACACGGCCCGAGCGCAACGCATCTTCCGACAGGGCGAAGCCGACTTCGACCAGTTTGATGTCCTTGTCGGGATCGAGGCCATGCTTGCGCAGCATCATGTTGAACGGCGCATGCGTGCCGCCGCCAATGATGCTGATGCCGACGGTCTTGCCCTTCAGGTCGGCGGGCGACTTGATCGGGCTGTCTTCCTTGACCGCCCAGTAAAGCGAGAAGCTTCCCGGCCGTTCGCCGACATGCTGGGCAATCACGTAGATATCGAGATTGCCGGTGGACATGCCCTGCGCGATCGGCAGCACGCCCTGCGTCGCGCAATCGAGCGCACCAGCCTGCATCGCCGCCGACATCGGCGACGTGCCCTGGAATTGCGACCATTCGATCTTGTAGGTCTTGCCCAGATTGGGGAATTTGTCGGGCCGCTTCATCATCCAGTATTTGGCTTCTTCGGCCGGAATGGTCCAGCCGACCCGGATGGTCGGAATTGTCTGCGCAAAGGCAGCCGCGGAGGTCGCGACCGTCCCGAGCGCGATACCCAATATTGCTAGGCGGCGGAGCATCTCGTTTTCCTTCTTCCCTCGTGAAAGCGCGTACAGATCCGGAATCTTCGCCCCGGAAACTGCCGACGTGATCCCATGGAACGATGCCTGACACCGTCCCGCAAGCACAGATCTGCGCCGGTATCAGTATAAAGGTTGGGCGGCGTTACGCCACCGGCCCTGCGCCTCAGGTGCAGGGGCTATCGAGACGCGCAGAACGCGAAAAATGCGGTCCTGCACAATTTTACCGTTCCCCCTAAGCGGGCCGAAACGCGCACCTGCTACGTCTTGTCCCGGGCGCAGACGGGACAGACCGAAACAGATTGCAGGAACCGATTGGCTCTTTCGCACTTGATTTGTCGAAGCGGTCACGAGGGACCGATCCGCAAATACCCTGTCCGCAGGGGCCATTCGACCAAGGGACATGCCATGACGACCTTCAAGCCTGTGCTTGCCGCGGGCGCGCTTTCCTTTGCGCTCGCTCTTCCGGCCGGACCGGCCGCAGCTCAGACCTATGCCTATTCCGATCCCGGCCGGGCTTATCAGAATTCGATCTTCGCGCCCGCGATGCCGCAGGCCGAAGAGGCGCTGCCAGCCGGGCGGGACGAGATGTCTCCTCACCTGCGACGTCAGATCGTGTCCTATCCGACCCGCGAGGCGCCGGGCACGATCATCGTCGATACGCCGAACACCTATCTCTATTACGTGCTCGGCAATAACCGCGCCATGCGCTACGGCATCGGGGTCGGCCGCGACGGCTTCCGCTGGTCGGGCACGCAGCGTGTCGCCCGCAAGGCGGAATGGCCGGACTGGCGTCCGCCGGCGGAAATGGTCGCCCGGCAGCCCTACCTGCCGCGCTTCATGGCCGGTGGCCCCAGCAATCCGTTGGGCGCCCGCGCGCTGTATCTCGGCAATTCCATCTACCGCATCCACGGCACCAATGCACCGTCGACCATCGGCGGCCGCGTTTCCTCCGGCTGCATCCGCATGCTGAACGAGGATGTGAAAGACCTTTATGAGCGCGTGTCGCTCGGCGCCAAGGTCGTGGTCCTTCCGGACAGCCGGCGCGGTGCGCCGAACGTGGCACAGCGTCGCGGCGATGACTCAGCAGCGGTCAGCTTCTATCAAGATCGCATGGCGCGCGACGTCTCGTCCGCACGGCGGATCGAACGCTAGGTCTTTCCTTCGACAACGACAGAAAAGCCGCCCGTGCACGGGCGGCTTTTTTATTTGTCCGGCGTGAACTTCGAAGCCTTTACGGCAGGTGCCCAGAACGCGGAATCCCGCTTCATGATCTCCGCAAGCTCGGCCGATGACGTCCCGGTCGGGATCAAAGCGAAGCCGAGCATGCGCTCGCGCACGTCGGGCGATTTCACTGCGTTGACAATCGCCTTGTTGAGCCGGCCGACAATCTCGGGCGGTGTCTTGGCCGGCGCGAACATTGCGTACCAGCCGGTGGCTTCCAGATCGAAACCGGCTTCTTTCAGGGTCGGCACGTCGGGAAGGAAGTCCGACCGCTTCGCATCCGATGTCGCCAGCACACGCAGCTTCCCGGCCTTGTGCATCGGCAGAAGGTCGGACGTGGTCGTGACCACAATGGGGATCTGTCCGCCGATCAGATCGGTCAGAGCAGCGGCAGACCCCTTATAGGTGACGTGCCGCATATCTATCCCGGCTTTCTCGCCGAACAAAGCGGCGAGGAAATGCGGCAGCGTTCCGGCGGCTGGCGTCCCGTAATTCGCCTTGCCCGGATTGGCCTTGGCCCAGTCCACCAATTCCTTGAGGGATTTCGCCGGCACATCCGCACCCACGGCAATGCCGAAATCGAATGTCCCCACCTGCGCCAGTGGGGCGAGGTCCGTGAAGGGATCGTATTCCAGGGATTTATAGACATGCTGATAGACCGCGACCGGCGCGATCGGCACCAGCAAAAGCGTCGAGCCGTCAGGCGCCGCGTTCTTGACGGCTTGCACGCCGATCCGGCCGCCGGCACCGGTACGGTTTTCGACGATCACCGGGCGGTCAAGTTCGACGCGCATCTTGTCGGCGATCAGCCGCGTCAGGGCATCGCCGGACCCGCCAGCCGCGAATGGAAAGACGATGCGGATCGGCTGCTCACCGAGCTGCGCCGAGGCCGGCATTGCGAGTGCTGCCGTCACCGCCGCGGCCATGGCCACGGACAGGATGGATCTGCGGTCGAGCATCTTTTCCTCCCGGATCGTTCTTCTATCTTGCCGGAATTCTATCGCGTCACCGCAGATGAATCACGCGTCGCCGCGATAGGCCTTCCATAAATCCTCGGGAATGTCGGTTTCGTCCCAGACACCGATCAGGATACCCTTGCGTTGCGACTTGCCGCGCGCCTGCAGGATTTGCTGTTCGGAGATCGTGGTGCGCTGCGACATGCGCAGCCCCCATTCCGCCAACGCTGCAGCAAGGCGCTCGCGTTCGGCTGCATAGGTGGGATCGGCACCAAGGTCGCGGAACTCCTCGGGATCCGACAGCATGTCGAACAGCATCGGCCGGAACCCGATCGCGTGCATGTATTTCCAGCGGGCATCCGTGACCATAAAGAGCCGCGCATCGCGGGGGACAAGGCCGAGCTTTGCCGATGCCGGCAGCATCGAATAATCGTATTCGCTGAACGCGACCTCGCGCCACCCTCCGGGGGTCTCGCCGCGGAGCCAGGGCAGGAGCGAGCGGCCTTCCAGCCGGTGCGACTGGGCGTGCGCATCCGAGCCAAGGCAATCCAGAAACGTCGGCAGAAGATCGATCGATTCCACCAGCGCATCGCAGACACTGCCGCGCGCGGCCTCCGCCTCGGGTGAGGGATCGCAGACGATCAGCGGAATTTTCGCCGACGGCTCGTGAAACAGATCCTTCTCGCCCAGCCAGTGATCGCCGAGGTAATCGCCGTGATCGGAGGTGAACACGATCAGCGTATTGTCCATCAATCCGCGCTCGCGCATGAAGGCAAACAAAACGCCCAATTGATCGTCGATCTGCTTGATCAGTCCCATATAGACCGGGATCACCTCACGCCGCACGTCGTCGCGCGAGAAATTGCGTCCAACGAGGTGGTTCATGAATTCGCGATAAACCGGATGCGGATTAGCGCGTTCAGCTTCGCTTCTCACCGCCGGGATCACGTCATCCGGTCCGTACATGTCATTATAGGGCGCGGGCGCAATATAGGGCCAGTGCGGCTTGATATAGGACAGATGCAGGCACCACGGCCGCTCGCCGGCCTCGGCCATGTAATCCATCGCGCGTCGCGTCATGTACGGCGTCTCGGAATCCTCCTCGGCGACGCGGGCAGGCTTGCGCGCATGACGCATGGCCCAGCCGGAGGCGAGCGCATTGCCTTCGCCGTCGGCCGCATTGGCATAATCGTGCCAGGGATTGTCGCCCGTATAACCCTTGTCGTTGAGCCATTCGTTGTAGCGCGGATTGCGGGGCTCATAGCGGCCGTCGGGACCGACGCCATGCAGGCCGTCGTCACGCTCATACGGATCGAAGCCGCATTCGGAGACGCGCACGCCGATGATCGATTGCGGATCGATGCCGAGCCGCTCCATGCCCTCGGTATCGGCCTGCATATGCGTCTTGCCGACCAGCACGGTGTCGAGCCCGAGCGGGCGCAGATAATCGCCCATGGTCATCTCGCCGACCTTCAGCGGAAAGCCGTTCCAGGCGGCGCCGTGCGACGAGACGTAGCGGCCGGTATAGAAGCTCATGCGGGAGGCGCCGCAAACCGGCGACTGCACATAGGCCCGCGTGAAGCGCGTTCCGCGTGCGGCCAGCGCATCGATATTCGGCGTTTGCAGCGTGGGATGGCCGGCGCAGGACAGATAGTCGAAGCGCAACTGGTCGCACATGATGAACAGGATGTTCCTGACGTGTCGGGTCACGCGTGGCGATCTCCATTCTGGTCCGTTCTGCGATCTCGCTCTTATGAGCCCGGACGGGCGGGGCGACAAGACGCGGTGCCGCGTTGACATGCGCCCGAACACGCTTACATTGGAGGTGTTCCGAGGGGAGTCCCGAATGGGGCTGAGATTCCGCAGGTTGCGGTAACCCTTTGAACCTGATCCGGGTCATGCCGGCGAAGG
>JAEVZN010000579.1 GCA_023392205.1 Pseudomonadota bacterium | reverse complement strand
GTCCTGCCGTGCGGGCCAATATCCCTCTCCATCCGTTGGCAGCCATGCAGCTTAAGGCATCGTCTTGCGGAAGAGCTTTGTTGTGCGCAAGCCCATAGCCCCGCTACAAGATGCAACCATTGGCGCTTTTGGAGGACCGGGATATGCGCTCGACAATGCTGGCGGCTGCCGCCATCACCACACTCGTCTTTTCAGCCACGACTGCCGACGCTCAGGGCCGTACCCGTGCGGGCGGATTGACCTGCGAACTCGCGCCAACCGTCGGTCTGATCATCGGCTCGCGCCAGCGTGTCGATTGCGTCTTCCGGCCCAGCACCGGTGCCAAGCCGGAGCGTTATCGCGGCGAGATCAACCGGGTCGGTCTGGATCTCGGCTTTACCCGTGGCGGGCGGATGATCTGGGGCGTGTTCGCACGCACCTCCCGTGTCCCGCCGCGCACTTTGGCCGGCACCTATGTCGGCGCCAGCGGTGACGCCTCGTTCGGTGTCGGCGGCGGCGCCAATGTGCTGGTCGGCGGTTCGAACCGCACCATCTCGCTGCAGCCGCTGTCGCTGCAGGGTCAGCGCGGTGTGAATCTCGCAGTCGGTGTCGCCGGCATGACGCTGCGCTGACACCGCGTCGCCCAGCCGAATAAAAAAGGGGCCGCGCGAGCGGCCCCTTTCGTTTGAGAGAAGGCAATCAGGCGCCGGGCACGCTGCCGGGCGGCAGGAAATCCACTTCATGCGCGGCCGAGACGCGCACGACCTCTTCGGGGTCGGTCATGTTGTGCAGCTTTTCGAACAATTCCTTCAGCTTGCGCGAGGGTGACACCCAGAACAGGGCGCGGGTCGGCTTGTCGGTCTTGTTGTAATAGCCATGTGGCAGGCCCATCGGCATGCGCACCAGATCGCCCGGACCGGCTTTCACCCATTGCCCGTCGAGATACAGGTCGAACTGGCCTTCCAGCATGTAGATGAATTCATCCTGGGTCGGATGGATATGCGGCGGCACGAAGGTGCCGGGCGGATCGAAGGTCTCGAAGGAGAACGAGGTCGCGCTGTTGGATTTCTCATAATAGGTGTGGCCGAGAATATTCCACACCACCGGCGTTGCGCTCTGGCCGGCGGGGGTGATGCCGGGTGCGAGTTTGATATCTGACATCGTGTCGTCTCCTGCCTGAAATGAAATTATGCCGCTGCCGCCTGGGCGGGATCGGCAAATAGCGGAACGATGGTCGCCGGCTCATCAAAGCCCTGCGCCACCCGGTCGGCAAGCGCCTGCTTGGCCGACGCCCGCGCCAGAAGATCGATGACATGCGGCGGCGGCGGCATCAGGATCATGTTGGTCCAGTCGGTCGAGGCCTGCACGCGCCGGAAGGCTCTCTCGAAAGTCGCTGACATCCAGTCGGGATCGAAAGACTTGTCGCCGTGCTGCACAATGGCGTCGAGATAGATGGTGGCAGCCTTCATCGCATTGTTGGAGCCCTGGCCGACGATCGGATCGTTGAGGATGACGGCGTCGGCAAGCCCAAGCACCGGCTTTCCGGAGGGCAGGGTGCCGACGCCCTTGCGGATGGTCGGCGGAAAGCGCCCGATCAGGCCGGCATTGGCGTCGGTCGGCACTGCATCGGCGACGCGCTCGTATTCCCACGGGACGAATTGCCGGATCAGCGATTTGATCTTGGCCAGTTGCGTGTCGGCATCCATGGACGCCTCGAAAACGTCGAGCGGGCCGCCCGGTCCGGCCTCGAAGAACAGAATTTCGCACGGGCCGGATGTGGTCAGTGCCGGAATCATGAACAATTCGCCGGCGCCGGGAATGAGCGTCGCGGTCACACAGGTCTGGTCGTAAGGCTTTGTGCCTTTCGTGTAGACGAGCGACAGCGCGCGCATCGGCTTGTCATAGGGCGAGCGATCCGGATCGCGGGCAAACAATTGCGAGACCGCGCCCTTGCCGGCCGCCACCACAACCAGATCGCTGTCCTGCGCATATGTTTCCAGTTCGGGGATGCCGGCTTCGGTTACGTCGAGACTGCCGCCGAGCTGTTCGAACAGGTCGAGAAAGCGCGGAAATTTCACCCGCTGGTCCACGGATTGCGCCGTTTCGGCAAGATTGCCGACAAAGCCGAAGGCCTTGTTGCCGGAGCCGTCGGGCGCTGCGACCGCGATCCGCATGCCGGTAATGGCCGGCGCTTCGTCCGCCCAGAGATCGAGCCCGAGTTTGCGCTCCTCCTCGCGCGCAGTCCCGAACACGCATTGGCTGGACAGGACCTTGCCATTGGCGAGATCGGCCGCCGTTCGGTTCTGCACCAGTCGCACACCATAATCCGCCTTGAGCAGCCCGATGGCCAGTGGCAATCCCGCCTGGCCGCCGCCGACGATGGTGATCTGTCGCATGTGTCGTCTCCGCGAATTACCGGATGTCCGGTTGCAATCTGAGACCGCCGGAGTCGGGTCTGGCTATCCGCTGGACGCAGCGCTTATCCGTCTTGTGCTGATTTTGGCGTCAGGCGAGGGGGCTGCACGGAGATTGTGCTGGCGCGGGGCGGCCTGCGGCCACAGAATGCAACCAGAGATGTGCCGGGAGCGCATCATGCTGCACATGCGCGCCGCCGGGGCTCCGCCGCTGGCGATCTTCAACGCCGTGAACACACTCGATCCCGGCGAGGCCGAGGACGAGGTGGCCCGCATTTTCTGTCCGCACCGGCTGACGCCGCTGCAACGCGGCGCACCCGACTTTCACGCCGTCCACAACACCGCGCGCTTTGACGGCTTCTCGGTCAATTACGTGGCCTATGGCGCGGCGGTGGAAATCGATCCGGGCAAACTCGACCGCTTCTTCCTGTTGCAGATTCCGCTGACCGGCAGCGCCGATGTTACCTGCGGCAGCATCCGCGTGGCGGCCTCGCCCGAGCGCGCGTCTCTGTTATCGCCGACCTTGCCGACATTGATGACCTAGCATCGCGGTTGCGCCAAGCTGATCGTGCTGATCGACCGCAAGGTGGTCGAAGGGCATCTCTGCGCATTGCTCGACCGTCATTTCGATCATGTCGCCTTCGATCCCGATGTGGCGCTGACCGGCCCGGCCGGGCAGGCAATCCGCGCGCATGCGATCCTGATGCAGGATGCCGCGAACCGTTCGGCGGCGTTGCCGGCCGGCATCGGCAAACTGGTGCAGCGCGAATTGCGCAACGGGCTGGTCGGCCTGCTGCTGACCGGCCTCACGCATGAGCATTCGGCGCAGCTCGCGGCGCCGTCCGCCATGCCGGCACCCGCGCATGTGAAGCGGGTGGAGGATTTTCTGCGCGCGCATCCCGACCGCGAGACGAGCGTGACCGAACTCGCCGCCATTGCCGGAGTGAGTTTGCGCGCCTTGCAGGACGGCTTTCGCCGCTTCCGCAACACGAGCCTCACCGAAGCTATCCGGGACGCGCGGCTGGCGCATTGGCGAAAGCTCCTTGAAGCGCCGTCGCAGGGCGCGGGCGTGGGTCATCTCGCGCTGGCAGCGGGGCTGCCCCATCTCGGCCGCGCCGCCGCGCTCTATGCTCGCCGTTATGGCGAGACGCCGTCGGAAACCTTGCGACGCCATCGACGGATGAGCTGACCTTGCAAGTGGCCGCCGCTCACTGAAACGCCACCTCGGCGAAGCTGCGCAGCTTGCGCGAATGCAGCCGCTCCCATTCCTGCGATTTCAGCTTCTCGATGGCGGCAAGGCCAATATCGAGATGCTGGCTGACGCGCTGGCGGTAGAATTCGGCGGCCATTCCGGCGAGCTTGATCTCGCCATGCAGCGGCTTGTCCGACACGCAAAGCAGCGTGCCATAGGGCACGCGAAAGCGGAATCCGTTGGCGGCAATGGCGGCCGATTCCATATCCAGTCCCACCGCGCGCGACAGCGACAGGCGATGGATCACCGCCGCATGATTACCAAGCTCCCAGTTGCGGTTGTCGACGCTCGCGACCGTGCCGGTGCGCATGACGCGCTTGAGTTCATAGCCGGACAGGCCGGTGACTTCCGCCAGCGCCTGTTCGAGCGCCACCTGGATTTCGGCCAGCGCCGGGATCGGCACCCAGAGCGGCAATTCCTCGTCCAGCACATGATCCTCGCGCACATAGCCATGCGCGAGCACATAATCGCCGAGCTTCTGCGTATTGCGCAGCCCCGCGCAATGCCCGGGCATCAGCCAGGCATGCGGACGCAGCACCGCGACATGATCGGTGATGTTGCGCGCATTCGAGGGGCCGGTGCCGATATTGATCATGGTGATGCCGCGGCTTTTCGGCGCCACGAGATGATAGGCCGGCATCTGCGGCATGCGGACGGGCACCGCCGGTGGCGTGGTCGTCGGATCGCCGGTGCGCATCACGACATTGCCGGGCGCGACGAAAGCTTCGTAATCCGGATCGCCTGCAGCGACACGCTCGCGGCACATGCGCACGAACGCATCCACGTAGAACTGGTAATTGGTGAAGATCACGAAGTTCTGGAAATGCTCGGGATCGGTGCCGGTATTGTGGAAAAGCCGGTGCAGCGAGTAATCGACGCGGGCGGCGCCAAACATGGCGAGCGGCGCGGGCGCGCCTTGCGGCAGCCGCAACGTGCCGTCGGCAATCGCGTCGTCCATGGTCGCAAGATCGGGCACGTCGAAGCGGTCGCGCAGCGGCAATCCGGCCGCCTGCAATCCGCCGGCCGCGACGCTTGCGGCAATCCCGATATCGGAGGCATAGGCGAAGTGCACCGGGATCGGCTCGTGGGATTCGCCGATCTCCACCGGCACGCGGTGATTGGCGAACAGCAATTCGATCTGCTCGGTGAAATAGTCGCGGAACAGGTCGGGCCGGGTGATGCTGGTTTCGTGCGTGCCGGGGCCGGACACGAAGCCGTAGGAGAGCCGAGAATCGACACGCGCATGGGTGCCAGTTGTGATCCGCACGAAGGGGTAGGTGGCGCGCACACGAGCCTGAAGCGGCGTGCCGGCGGCGAAGGCCTCGAAATGTTCGCGCAGGAATGCCGTGTTGCGCCGGTAGATCTGATTCAGCCGCGCGACCGCGGCATGCGCATCCGTGAATTGTTCGGCCGGAAGGCGCGGCGGGGTGAGAAAGGCGGCACCGTTTTGCATGCGCCGAGCATCCACCGCGCCCGGATGAAGTCAAGCCGCGCCCGCACTAGCTGCGGATGCAGCAAAGCAAAAGGGGCCGCTTGTGCGGCCCCTTCGTAGCTTTCGCAAGAGGAATGGATTTCCTCAGAAATCCATTCCGCCCATGCCGCCGCCCGGCATGGCCGGCGCGCCGGAATTCTTCTTCGGCAATTCGGCGATCATGGCTTCGGTCGTGATCAGAAGGCCGGAAACCGAGGCGGCATTCTGGATCGCGGCGCGAACGACCTTGGTCGGGTCGATGATGCCCTTGGAGAGCATGTTGCCATACTCGGCATTCTGGGCATCGAAGCCGTACGAATACTGATCCTTTTCAAGGATCTTGCCGACGATGACCGAACCGTCTTCGCCCGCATTCATGGCGATCTGACGGGCCGGAGCCTGCAGGGCCTTGCGCACGATCTCGACGCCGGTCTTCTGGTCGTCGTTCTGGGTCCTGACCTTCTTCAGGGCTTCGGTGGCACGCAGCAGGGCGACGCCGCCGCCCGGCAGGATGCCTTCCTCGACCGCAGCGCGGGTGGCGTGCATGGCATCGTCGACGCGATCCTTGCGCTCCTTCACCTCGACTTCGGTCGCGCCACCGACGCGGATCACCGCAACACCGCCGGCGAGCTTGGCCAGACGCTCCTGCAGCTTCTCACGATCGTAGTCCGAGGTGGTCTCCTCGATCTGCGCCTTGATCTGCGACACGCGCGCCTCGATGTCGGACTTCTTGCCGGCACCGTTGACGATGGTGGTGTTTTCCTTCTCGATCATCACCTTCTTGGCGCGGCCGAGCATGGCGAGCGTCACGTTTTCCAGCTTGATGCCGAGGTCTTCCGAGATCGCCTGGCCGCCGGTCAGGATCGCGATGTCCTGCAGCATGGCCTTGCGGCGGTCGCCGAAGCCCGGAGCCTTCACCGCCGCGACCTTCAGGCCGCC
>JAEVZN010000551.1 GCA_023392205.1 Pseudomonadota bacterium | reverse complement strand
GCTGAAAGCCTTCCGCCGGCGCAAGACGCCCCTGGCGCTGGTGGTGGACGAGTACGGCGAGGTGATGGGGCTGGTGACGCTCGAGGACATCATCGAGGAGATCGTCGGCGACATCACCGACGAGCATGACGTCTCGCTGCCGGGCGTCTGGCCGCAGCCGGACGGGTCCGTCCATGTCGAGGGCAGCGTGCCCATTCGCGATCTGAACCGCGCCATGGAGTGGAATCTGCCGGACGAACTCGCGACCACAATTGCCGGTCTGGTCATCCATGAAGCGCGGTCGATCCCCGATGTGGGCCAGACCTTCACGTTTTACGGCTTTCGCTTCGGTGTGCTGCTCAAGGACCGCAACCGGATTACGTCGCTGCGGATCACCCCGCTGTCGCCGAAGGGAACTTCGCGGGAGCGGCCGGCGGGGCTTGCCAAGGCCACAGTCTGATTGGCACTGTTCCAGCGTTCTGGCTGAACCGGTCGCTGCAACCTTCCAGCGCGGCGGCGAGTTGGCCAGCTGAGTTGAATGAGCTTCGTGCGCTGTGCGGATGCTTCATGGCGCGACCTGCCACGCCCGGCCGGAGGCAGACATGCAGCGGCGCTATGACAGCTCCAATATCCCCATCGAGCTTTTGCGCTCGTTCGTCATCATCCAGGAGACGGGAAGCTTCACAAAGGCTGCCGATCTTCTGCGCCTGACGCAGCCCGCGATCAGTGCCCAAGTCAAACGCCTGCAACAACTGGTCGGCGGCGAGGTATTCCTGCGCACGACATTCGGTGTCTCGCTGACGGAAAAGGGGGAAATCGTCAGCCGCTATGCGCGGCGTATTCTGACTATGAATGACCAGATCCTCGCTCTGGCCGGTCCCAATGCGGTATCGCAGGCGCTGAGGATCGGCCTGCCCAGCATATTCGGCGCCTCCATGATGGGCGCATTGCTCGCGGACCTGAAATCGGCAGTCTCCGACCGGATCGTGATCACCTGCGAGCTGTCCGCGGATCTGGCGCGCAATCTTGCCAGCGGTTATCTCGATATCGCGTTTCTGCTGTCGCAGGGAATGTCGTCGATCAAGGCATTTTCAACCTGGCCGGAGCCGATGGTCTGGGTTTGCGCGGAAGACTTTACGCTCGCGCCCGGCGCGCCGGTCCCGCTGCTGAACTGGCCGAACTCGCTGGCCCAGTTCACGGCCGTCGATGCAATGGACAATGCCGGACTGCAATATGTGATCACGTTTTCATCATCGGATTATGCTTCGCATCTGTCTGCCTTGCGCGCGGGCCTCGGCTATCTGGTGCTCCCCGAACGGATTGTACCGGCCGACCTGAAAATCGCGCAGGCGCCCTTTCTCGCTGCGCTGCCGCCATGCGTGGGCGGGATCTACATCCGCGACGGGCTCGAATCACAGATTGCAATGGCGGTCGCGCAGGCCATGAACGGCGTCATGCGCGGCAGCGATGCGGCCCCGGCCGGCAATCGTTCGGCAAACCGGGCGTCTCACTAAGGCGCGCGGTTCGGACGGTTCTAGCGTCCGTTTTCCCCCGGCGCGGTGGCGTGGATGGCGAGCGCATGGACGCTCTGCTCCAGTTCCGGCGCCAGAATGGCATTGATCGACCGGTGCCGGTCGAGACGGCTCTTGCCCTCAAACGCCTCAGCCACGATATAAACACGGTAATGGGTCTGGCCGCCCGGCCGGTGTCCCGCATGGCCTGCATGAAGATGTGACTCGTCCTCCACACGGAGGTCCTGCGGAGCGAAAGCTTCCGTTAGCTTCTTGGTGATGACATCTTTCATGAGCATGGCTTGGTCCGTTCATTCGGCTGATATGGACGTGGCGTCCCGGATATATGTTTTTTCGCGGCGCCATCGAGGCATGTCGGCTTCCCGGAAAAGTCAAGACTTGAAGGTTGACGTGCGACATCCTCATAGTGATGCGTCATGAAATTCGATTCACCCCTGTTTGACAAAATTCGCGTCAAGCCAAGCGCGGACCGCCGCCCGCGCACGACCACGCATGTCTGCGAATGGGTCGGCTGCACGAAGGAAGCGACGCATCGCGCGCCGAAGGGCCGTGGCCGCGAAAAGGATCATTGGCGCTATTGTCTGGACCATGTCCGGCAATACAACCAGTCCTACAACTTTTTCCTGGGCATGACCGACGACGATGTCCGCAAGTTCCAGAAGGACGCGCTGACCGGACACCGGCCAACCTGGAAGATGGGGACGGGCAAGAAAACCGATCCGGGCCGTTTCTACGCCGAGAACGGTGTCGATCCGTTCGAGATGTATAACGAACTCGGCGGCGAAGGCCGCGGGACGGGCGCGCGCGCAAAGGCAGAGGGGCGGACGATCCGCAATGCCGAGCGGCGCGCCTTCGAAACGCTGGGGCTCGAGGTGAG
Source organism: Pseudomonadota bacterium (assembly GCA_023392205.1). Classification (GTDB taxonomy): domain Bacteria; phylum Pseudomonadota; class Alphaproteobacteria; order Rhizobiales; family Xanthobacteraceae; genus Pseudorhodoplanes. The sequence goes on along the minus strand of JAEVZN010000551.1, from coordinate 686 downwards.
CGCGACCCGGGTCGAGATCAAGACCAAGTTTCATGACCTCGTAAAGCGCCACCATCCGGACAGCAATGGCGGCGACCGCTCGACCGAGGACCGCCTGATCGAAATCATTCAGGCCTACAATTATCTCAAATCGGTCGGCTTCTGCTGACATCGCGCCGCCGGCCAGGCCTTGGCCGGCAGGTTCTTGCCCGGCACCGTCCTGGCTGGGCCTGCAAAATGCCTATTTCACGGGCGTCAGGCATGCCGGAGCGTGGCTTTCGCCCCCGTGTTTCTTTCTGCTAGGTTGCCGCCCTAAACCGATTTGCCAACCAGATAGCGTGACTGCGCGCCGGTTCGGCTGGCGCCACGGAGAGACAATGGCTACTGCGACTGCGGAGATCACCCAGGGTCCCGGCGGACTGCCCGACATGAAAGTGTCAGTCCGGCAAGTGTTCGGGATCGATTCCGATCTGGAAGTGCCGGCCTATTCGGAAGCCGATGAGCATGTACCCGATCTCGACCCCGATTATCTGTTCGACCGGCCGACCACGCTCGCCATCCTCGCAGGCTTTTCGCGCAATCGCCGCGTCATGGTCAGCGGCTATCACGGCACCGGCAAATCGACCCATATCGAGCAGGTGGCAGCCCGCCTCAACTGGCCCTGCGTGCGCGTGAACCTCGACAGCCACGTCTCGCGTATCGACCTC
>JAEVZN010000509.1 GCA_023392205.1 Pseudomonadota bacterium | reverse complement strand
ACGCTCTATCGCATCCACGGCACCAACGAGCCCTGGACCATCGGAGACGAAGCCTCGTCCGGCTGCATCCGCATGACCAATGAGGATGTGATCGATCTCTATAACCGCACGCGCATCGGCGCGCGCGTGATCGTGCAGCGGTGACGGCGCTCAGGCCGCGAGGCTGGCATCGACGCGCGCCAGCGCGCGCCGCAACGCCGACAGGCAATCGGGATCGATTGCGGTCCCGGACATTCCGGCCATGATGGCGAGCGCCTGCGTGACCGGCATGGCCGCGCGATAGGGCCGGTCGGCGGTCAGCGCATCGAAGATATCGCCTGTGGTGACGATGCGGGTCTCAAGACCGATCGCATCGGCCGAAAGTCCGGCCGGATAGCCCTTCCCGTCCAGCCTTTCGTGATGGCCGCCGGCTACATCGGCGAGATCCCTGAACACAGCGATCCGCGACAGGATGGTCCGGCTGTGTTCGGGATGCTTTCTCATAACCGCCCATTCGCTGTCGTCGAGTTTGCCGGCTTTGTCGAGAATGGCGTTGCTGACACCGAGCTTGCCGATGTCGTGCAGCAACGCCGCACGCTTGAGCCAGCGCCTGCGTGGAGCCGGCATACCGAGCTCCTCGGCGATCATGTCGCTGAACAGCGTGACCCGTTCGCTGTGTCCGCGGGTATAGGGACTTTTGGAATCGACGACCTGCGCGAAGGCGGTGGCGATGTCGTCGAGATAATCCTCGTCCACAGCCACGGATTCGCGGGCCGGTTCGAGACCGAAGATGTGCCTGTCGATGTCCGGTGCGTTCAGCACGGCCCAGAACTCAGCCCTTGCTGCGACCTGCATGAAGGCGTCGACGATGCGCGGTTCGAACCATGTGCCGGACCGTTCGCGGATTTCGCGGCAGGCAGATTCGCGGTTCGAGCTCGTATTGAGCACGTCGATCACCTGCGCCATGAGCGCGATGCGTGAGTTGATTGGGATGTCGGCCGCTGCGAGACCGGCCGGCATCCCGCCGCCGTCCCAATGCTCATCGAGGTTCTGAATGCCCGAAGCGACCCCTTCACTGAAGCGCATCTTGCGGGCGATATCGGCGCCGCGATGGCATCGTGTTTCAATCAGCTCGCGCGCGATCTTGCCGCCATTCTGGAAAATATGAATGAGCGCCCGGAAGCGCTCGGTCAGACCTGCCTGCAATCCGGTATGGGCCAGCACGAAGCGCAACGCCTGCGGCAGGCTTCCGTCGATCTGCTTGAAATCGCGTTTGAACTGGATGTCGTCCGCAAGATAGAGCTGGCAGATTCGGGCCGCATTGCTGCTGCAGCCGAGATCCTTGAGCAGCAGCGTGTAGTAAAGCTCGCGCATATCGGTCTCGCGAAGACCGATCTCCTGTCCGATCTGCGTCCCGATCCAGCAGCAGCGCACGCAATGACCGGCCGGTTGACCTTCCGTCAGGTCGAGGGCGTAGCTCAATGCACCAAGCAATTCGGCCAACCGGATATCGCCGGCGCTCGAAGGCAGGGCGTCCGTGACGTGAATGTCTGTCATGAAATGACCCATCCGATGCCGCGTCCGGCGGCCATACGAACGTGAGTGAGACACGGACAGGCTAATCGCGGATTAACGCTCTGGGATTTTGGCTAATCCGCCCGCCCCTTCACCGCTGCGCCGATCTCGTCCAGCACCTTCGGGTCCTCGATGGTCGCGGGCATCGTCCATGTCTCGCCATCGGCGATCTTTTTCATCGTGCCGCGCAGGATCTTGCCGGAGCGCGTTTTCGGCAGTCGCGGCACCGTGATGGCGAGCTTGAAGGCCGCCACCGGCCCGATCCGCTCGCGTACCAGTGCCACGATCTCCTTCTCGATCTGCGCGGTGTCGCGCGACACGCCCGCCTTCAGCACCACGAAGCCGCACGGCACCTCGCCCTTTAGCGCATCGGCCATGCCGATCACCGCGCATTCGGCCACATCGGGATGCGCCGCCAGCACCTCCTCCATGCCGCCGGTGGAGAGCCTGTGACCGGCGACATTGATAATGTCGTCGGTGCGGCCCATCACATGCACATAGCCGTCTTCATCCTTGAATCCGGCATCGGCGGTTTTGTAATAGCCGGGAAAATCCGCCAGATAGGCCTCGCGGAAACGGTCGTCCTGCTGCCACAGCGTCGGAAATGCGCCGGGCGGCAGCGGCAGCTTCACCACGATCGAGCCGATGGTCGACGCGGGCAATTCGTGGCTGCTCTCGTCAACGACCCGTACATCCCAGCCCGGCATCGGCACCGTCGCCGAGCCATGCTTCACCGGCAATGTGCCGAGCCCGGCCGGATTGCCGGCGATGCACCAGCCGGTTTCGGTCTGCCACCAGTGATCGATGACAGGCTTGCGCAGTTTCTCCTCCGCCCATTGCACGGTCGGCGGGTCGGCCCGTTCGCCGGCCAGAAACAGCGTGCGGAAATGCGTCAGGTCGTATTGCGCGAGCAGCTTTGCGTCCGGATCTTCCTTCTTGATGGCGCGGAACGCCGTGGGCGCGGTGAAAAAGGCCACTGCCTTGTGCTCGGCGATGACGCGCCAGAACGCGCCCGCATCCGGCGTGCCGACCGGCTTGCCCTCATACATGATCGAGGTCGCGCCATGAATGAGCGGACCATAGACAATATACGAATGTCCCACCACCCAGCCGATATCCGAGCCGCACCACCAGACTTCGCCGGGATCGACATCGTACAGGTTTTTCATCGACCATTTTAGCGCAACGAGATGACCGCCATTGTCGCGCACCACGCCTTTCGGCAAACCGGTCGTGCCGGAGGTGTAGAGAATGTAGAGCGGATCGGTGGCCTCCACCGCGACGCAATCGGCGCGCTTGCCGGCCGCCATCGCCGCATCCCGCAGCGTAGCCCAGTCATGGTCGCGGCCCTCGATCAGCGACGCCGTCTCCTGCGGCCGCTGATACACGAGACAGGCGGACGGCCTGGCCTCCGCCATGGCCATCGCCTCATCAAGCAACGGCTTGTATTTGACGATGCGACCCGGCTCGATGCCGCAACTGGCCGACAGGATCATCTTCGGTTTCGCATCGTCGATGCGCTTGGCCAATTCGGTGGCCGCAAAACCGCCGAACACCACCGAATGCACGGCCCCGATGCGCGCGCAGGCCATCATCGCAAACACCGCCTGCGGGATCAGCGGCATGTAGATGATGACGCGGTCGCCCTTGGCGACGCCGAAATCCTCAAGAATCGCGGCGAGGGTCTGCACCTCGGCCAGCATCTGCGCGTAGGTGAAGGTCGCCTTGGTCTGGGTGACCGGGGAATCGTAGATCAGCGCCGCCTGTTCGCCACGGCCGCGCTCCACATGCCGGTCGAGGGCATTATAGCAAGTGTTGACCTTCGCCCCGGCAAACCAGCGGCCATAGACGCCCATGTCCGGGTCGAACACCTTGCGCGCCGGCTCGATCCAGTCGATGTCCCGGGCCGCCTCCGCCCAGAAGCCCTCCGGGTCGCGCTGCCATTGCGCATAGACCTCGTGGTAGCGGCTTGCGGATTTGGCATCCATGTGCGTTGTCCTCCCTCTCCCCGTCATCCTGAGGCGCTCGGCAAAGCCGAGCCTCGAAGGGGACGGCCCGCCCATCCTTCGAGGCTTGCTCGCTTTCGCTCGCGCGCAC
>JAEVZN010000495.1 GCA_023392205.1 Pseudomonadota bacterium | reverse complement strand
CCCGCGACTGCCTATGCAACGGTGTTCGCCATCGAAGGCACGCTGTTCCTGGTGGCGGCCGTCCTTGCCATCCGCGTCGGACACGTCGCGCCTGACCGCAAACACAACAAGATCGGCAGCCCCGAATTCGGTGGGAGAAACGCTCATGCCTCGGCCTGATATCTACGATGTCGCGATTGTCGGTGGCGGCCCGTGCGGCGCCACGGCGGCAGAATTTCTCGCACGCCAGGGGCGCAGCGTCGCGCTTTTGGACCGGGCCGGCCGCATCAAGCCATGCGGTGGCGCGATTCCGCCGCGCCTGATCCGCGACTTCGATATTCCGGATGATCTGCTGGTGGCACGCGTGACATCGGCGCGGATCGTGTCGCCCAAGGATCGCAAGGTGGATATGCCGATCGATGGCGGCTATGTCGGCATGGTCGATCGCAAGGAATTCGACGAATGGCTGCGCGAGCGTGCGGAAGCCTCCGGCGCGGATCGCGTGACCGGCACCTTCGAGGCCTTCTCGCGCGATGCCGATGGCGTCGCCATGCTGCATTACCGGACGAAAGACAATGCCAGGGAAACGATACGCGCGCGCGCGGTGATCGGTGCCGATGGCGCGATTTCGGCGGTCGCACGCGAGGCCATGCCGGAGATGGAGCGGGCGCCGTTCGTCTTCGCCTATCATGAAATCGTGCGCTCGCCGCGCCAGGATTCCGCAGCCTTCGATGCGAAGCGATGCGACGTCTATTATCGCGGCGAATTGTCTCCGGATTTTTACAGCTGGATCTTCCCGCATGGCGACACGACCAGCGTCGGGACGGGCAGCGCGCACAAGGGCTTCTCGCTTCGCGATGCGGTCGGGTCGTTGCGCGAAACCGCGGGACTGGGAGATGCGGAAACGATTCGCCGCGAAGGCGCGCCGATTCCGCTGCATCCCTTGCCGCGCTGGGACAATGGTCGCGACGTCGTGCTGGCGGGCGATGCCGCGGGCGTCGTTGCGCCGGCTTCGGGGGAGGGCATCTATTACGCGATGGCGGGGGGCGAGATGGCGGCCGAAGCCGTCGAGCAGTTTCTCGTCACCGGCGATGCGCGCGCGCTGAAGCTCGCCCGCAAGCGCTTCATGAAGCTGCATGGCTCCGTCTTCCGCATGCTCGGTCTCATGCAGCGTTTCTGGTACGCCAACGACAATCGCCGCGAGCGCTTTGTCAGCATCTGCCGCGACCGCGATGTGCAGCAGCTCACCTGGGATGCGTATATGAACAAGGAGCTGGTGCGCGCCAAGCCGATCGCGCATATGCGCATCTTCTTCAAGAACATCGCGCATCTCACAGGCCTCGTGCCGGCCTGAGCGTCGTGGAGAACTTTTTCGCCAGCGGACGGGTGGCCGACGTGATCCTCGCGGTGATGATCGCGGAGTTTCTGGCTCTGGCCATTCTGCACGGACGGACCGGACGCGGCGTGCCCCCGCGCGACCTCCTGGTCATGCTACTGGCCGGCGGCTCGCTGGTGCTGGCGCTGCGCGCGGTTCTGACCGGGGCGGGCTGGCCTGTAGCGGCGGCCTGTCTCGTTCTTGCGCTGGTGGCGCATCTCGCCGATCTGGCGCGCCGATGGCGGTGATGCCTTGCGTTTCTTCGCGCCGTTGCGATCAGTCGCCCGCTTTGGCCGCATCGGGCCGGCGCTTGTCGCCGGTCCAGCGCGGAAGTCTGCCCGTGTCGATGCCGAACAAGTCCAGCACGCGGAAGGCCGTGTGATCGATCATCTCGTCGATCGATTGCGGGTTGGTATAGAAGGCCGGCACCGGGGGAAAAACAATCGCACCGGCTTCGGTCACGGCCGCCATGCTGCGGAGATGCCCCAGATGCAGCGGCGTTTCGCGCACCATCAGCACGACGCGGCGGCGTTCCTTGAGCGCCACATCGGCGGCGCGCGAGACGAGATTGGCGGTCACGCCGGTGGCGATTTCCGACATCGTTTTGATCGAGCACGGGGCAACGACAATGCCGAGATTGCGGAACGAACCGCTGGAGCAGGCCGCGCCCAGATCCTGGTTGGAATGGACCACGTCGGCCATCGCCTCGATGTCCGCCAGCTTGTATCGGGTCTCGGTCGCAATGGTCACGAGCGCCGTGCGCGTCACGATCAGATGCGTTTCGATATCGGTCTCGCGCAGCAAGTGCAGCAGGCGAATTCCGTAGATCGAGCCGGATGCGCCACTGATCGCTATGATGAGCCGTGTCCGTCCCGAAGCGTCCGGGGGCATGTCTGGTTTTTGGCTCATGAACCGGCTTCCTGGATGTGTCCGGGCTGCGTTACACGACCGTCTCGGACGGTGTCCAGCCTGTCCGGGCGCGATTGCGGCGCCGGCGCGCTTGCCCGGCCGGGGGCGGCTGGATTATCTGCGTCCGGACGAACGAGGCACCCGATGGCTGGTCAGGGATCGCGGTTTCAGCTACCGACGACGATGGAAAAAAGGCAATGACGACGGCGGCCGAACTGACGCGGTATCTGGCCGCAATAGCCGACGGGGACCGGGCGGCCTTCGAAGCGCTCTATGCGGCCACCCGGGCGAAACTGTACGGGGTGGTGCTCCGTATCTTGAAACGCCACGATCTCTCGGACGAGGTGATTCAGGAGACCTATCTCAAGATCTGGGGCAGCGCCGGGTCCTTCAACCCGTCCGTCGCGTCTCCGATCACCTGGATGGTCACGATCGCGCGCAACAAGGCGATCGATCTCGTTCGCAAGCGCAGCGAGGCCTCGATCGAAGAGGAGCCGCAGGCCATGGACATCGCTGCCGATCTACCGAACCCGCTGGCGGCCCGCGAGATGGGTGAGGATTTGCAGCGGCTGATGGTTTGCGTCGACCGGCTTGACGCGGATCGGCGGACCATGGTGCTGCTTGCCTATTACAACGGATTGAGCCGCGAACAGCTGGCGGCCAAGTTCGACAAACCAGTGAACACTATCAAGACCTGGCTGCGACGGAGCCTGATCGAGATCCGGGAATGTCTCGGATCGTGAGGGCTGCGATATGACAATGGACAGTGATCGGGACAAAGGCCGCGACGAAGATCGCGACATCCTGGCTGGCGAATATGTGCTTGGCACGCTCGATAAATCCGAGCGGGCGGAAGCCGAGCGCCTGCTCGTGTCCGATCCGGCCTTCGCGGCCCGGGTGGGATATTGGGAAAAGCGGCTGGCTTCGCTGGCGGACGGCATTGCTTTGGTCGAGCCGCCGGCCGGTCTGTGGCCACGCATCGTGGCCGACCTGCCCGCAGCTGCGGCGACCGCAAGCACCGGGGGCGGCGCGGATATCCTCGATCTGACGCGGCGGCTGCGGCGATGGCGCACGGCAACCTATGTTGCGGGCGCGCTTGCGGCCTCTCTGCTGGTGTTCATCGGCGTGCGCGAGGCCTACCAGACGCCGCCGCAGGACAGCGGACGGCTTGTTGCTGTGCTGCAGCAGGACAAGGTGTCGCCCGGATTCCTGCTCACGGTGGATCTGAAGACCCGCGAGTTCACGGTGCGGCGTGTCGGGCCGAATGCGCCGCCCGACCATTCCTTCGAACTCTGGCTGGTGCACGATATTTTCCCGCAACCGCGCTCGCTCGGCGTGATCGGCGACCACGAATTCACCCGCGCGGCTTTGGCCGCCTACGACCCGAAGATCATCAACGAGGCCACTTATGCGGTCTCGGTGGAACCGACCGGCGGCTCCCCGACCGGCGTGGCAACGGGTCCGATCGTCTACGTGGGGAAACTGATCGAAGCCACGCCCTGACCGGTTCCGGCGGCGCTTCAGATCGGCTGATTTCTCGTTGAAGGGTCCCCAAAAAGAAAGTTGCGCGCCCTTGGGGGGAGGGCG
>JAEVZN010000477.1 GCA_023392205.1 Pseudomonadota bacterium | reverse complement strand
TCACCATCGATCCCGCCGATGCCAAGGATCATGATGACGCGGTTCACGCGGAGCCCGACACGGACGAGAAGAACCCCGGCGGGCATATCGTCACCGTCGCGATCGCCGATGTCGCCACCTATGTCACTGCCGGCTCGGCGCTCGAGCGCGAGGCATTGAAGCGCGGCAACTCGGTCTATTTCCCCGACCGGGTCGTACCGATGCTGCCCGAACGCATCTCGAACGATCTCTGCTCCCTGCGGGAAGGCGAAGATCGCCCTGCCCTTGCGGTGCGGATGACGTTTTCGGCCGAAGGGCGCAAGATCCGGCACAGTTTTCACCGCGTCATGATGCGCTCGGTCGCGAAGCTTGCCTACACGCAGGCGCAGGCGGCCATAGACGGCGCACCTGATGAGAAGACCGCACCATTGCTGGAAACGGTCCTGCGTCCGCTGTGGGACGCCTATGCCGCCCTGCGGCGTGGCCGCAACGAGCGTGCACCGCTCGAACTCGATCTGCCGGAGCGCAAGATCCTGCTCAAGGAAGACGGGACCGTCGACCGGGTGATCGTGCCGGACCGGCTGGATGCCCACAAGCTGATCGAAGAATTCATGATCCAGGCGAATGTGGCGGCGGCCGAGACGCTGGAGGCGAAGCGCCATCCGCTCATCTATCGCATCCATGACGCGCCGACGCTCGCAAAGCAGGAATCGCTGCGCGAATTCCTGCAGACGATCGGTCTGTCGCTGGCCCGTGGGGCACAGATGAAGCCGTCTTCGTTCAACGGCATATTGTCGCGGGTGGCGGGTTCGGACCAGGAGGCACTGGTCAACGAGGTGGTGCTGCGCACCCAGCGCCAGGCCGTCTACGCCCCGGAGAATATCGGCCATTTCGGTCTCAACCTGCGCCGCTATGCCCACTTCACCTCCCCGATCCGCCGCTATGCTGACCTGATCGTGCACCGCGCCCTGATCGGTGCGCTGGGCCTTGGCAAGGAAGGCATTTCCAAGGGCGAGGAAGAGCGTCTGGAGGAGATTTCAGCGCTGATTTCGGCAACCGAACGCCGCGCCATGGCGGCAGAACGCGAAACGGTGGACCGGCTGATTGCGGCCCATCTCGCCACGCGCGTCGAGGAGGCGTTTCACGGTCGCATCTCCGGCGTCACAAAGGCGGGACTATTTGTCCAGTTGCCGCAATACGGTGCCGACGGCTTTATCCCGGTGTCGTCACTGGGTGACGACTACTATATGTTTGACGAGGCCGCGCGCGCGCTTTTCGGTGAACGCTCGGGCAAGGGCTACCAGCTCGCCGACTCGGTGGAGGTGAAACTGGTGGAAGTGACGCCGCTGGCAGGCTCGATGCGCTTCGAGATGCTGAGCGAGCCGAAGCCCCTGCCCGGTTCGAAGCAGTCCTTCCACAAGGCGCGCCGTGGCAAGTCGCAATCGCGCCGCACGCAGAGCCGTGGCCGCGCAAGGAGACGATGATGGAACAGCAGGTTTTTGGCCGCGCCGCGACGAACGACCGCCAGCTCATGCGGGCCATGGCGCGCGGTTTCATGGGCCGCTGTCCGCATTGCGGTGAAGGTCGTCTCTTCGGTCGCTTCCTGAAAGTTGCCGATCGCTGCGATGCCTGTGGCGAAGAGTATCATCATCACCGCGCCGACGACCTGCCGGCCTATCTGGTGATCTTCATCGTCGGCCATATCGTCGTTGGTGCATTCATGGGTGTCGAGCGCATGGTCGAGCTTTCGACCTGGCAGCACCTGGCGATCTGGACGCCGCTGACGCTCATTTCCACCATTGCGCTGCTTCAGCCCGTCAAGGGCGCGGTTGTCGGGTTGCAGTGGGCCCTGCGCATGCACGGCTTCTCCGGCCGCCCAGACGCGCTGGAAACGCATCCGGAACTCTGAAGACGTGGTGAGAGAGGGTCGGGCCATGGAAGGCATGACGCGCGCTGAAGTCGACAAGGTCGAGAACAAGGATTTCGCGCTCGGCGCGGGCCCCAAGCGGCCGCGTGATGCTGCGACGCTGATCCTGCTCGACCGCGACGGGCGCGACGTGCGCGTGCTCATGGGCCGGCGCCATATGCGCCACGCCTTCATGCCCGGCAAGTTTGTGTTTCCTGGCGGCCGCACCGATCCCGCCGACAGCCGCATTCCCGTGGCTGCCGGCCTTCACCCCGATGTCGAGAGCAAACTTGTCAACGCCCGTACCACAGTTGCGCGGGCGCGCGCGATCGCCATGTCGGCGCTGCGCGAGACATACGAGGAAGCCGGCCTTCTGATCGGCCGCAAGGGCGCCTTCGAGACCGGCAAGGCCGACTGGGCCGGCTTTGCGGAAAACAGCGTCTGCCCGTCGCTCGACAGGCTTCGCTTCATCGCGCGCGCCATAACGCCTCCGGGACGTGTGCGCCGCTTCGACACGCGCTTTCTGGCGGCCTTCAAGGACGATGTGGCGGTCGAGCTGCCGGATGGCGGCCCGACAAACGAACTGGAAGAAATCGTGTGGCTGCCTATCAGCCAGGCCAAGGAAGCAGACATTCCCGCGATCACCCGCACCGTGCTGGGCGATCTCGAAGCGCAGTTGCAGGAAGACCCCAATCTTTCGCCCGGCTGCCCGGCGCCGTTCTACTACATGCGCCACAATCGCTTCTGTCGCGACGTCCTCTGACCCCTCCCAACAATCGCAGGTGACCCCGATGGCGACTGCGCCGGCCGCTCCGCAGCATGAGCCCGAAGTCGCTATGCGATGGCTCTCGATAGGCGCGGCGATCGCGTCGATCAGCGTCGTCGGCATCGCCATCGGCCTCGGTGTGCCGCTGCTGTCTGTCATCCTCGAATCACGCGGCTATTCGGCGACGATGATCGGTGCAAACACAGCGGTGGCCGGTATCGCCTCGATTCTCGCAGCTCCCTTCGCGACGCCGCTCGCTATCCGCTTGGGCGTGGTGCCGACGATGCTGGGCATGATCGTGGCCGGAGGGCTGGCTTTCGTGGGCTTCTATTTTGCGCCGGCCTTCTGGATGTGGTTCCCGCTGCGTG
>JAEVZN010000433.1 GCA_023392205.1 Pseudomonadota bacterium | reverse complement strand
TGTTGTGGCGCGCGTCGAAGGTGTACCAGCTGCCCGACAGATAGACCTCGAACCAGGCCGAGAAATCCATCGGAGCCGGGTCCGGCGGCACCCCGATATCGCCAAGATAACCGGTGCAATAGCGCGCCGGGATATTCATGCAGCGGCACAGGGTGACGGCGAGATGCGCGAAGTCGCGGCAAACGCCCTTGCGCTCCTCATGCACAGAATGCGCGCTCTTGGTGGCCGCAGCAAAGTGATAGCCGAAGGTGAGGTGGTTATGCACGTAATCGCAGATCGCCTGCACCCGCGCCCAGCCTGGCGGCGTATCCTTGAACAGCGACCAGGCGAGATCGGTCAGCCGGTCGGTCTCGCAATAGCGCGAACCCATCAGATAGACGAGCACGTCGTCGGGCAATTGCTCGATCGGCACTTGCAGGGCGCTCGGCACGACAACATCGGGCAACCCTGAATCGCGCACCATTCCGCGCCCGGAAATCACGATCCCGCCCGCCGGCACGACCAGACGGCCGCAGACATTGCCGAAGCCGTCACGATAATAGCTGATCGGCGCATCCGGCTGGGTGGTGATGGTTTCCACGCCGATCAGGTCGTCATGCCGCGAAGGATGCACGCTCAGCATGATGACCATCGGCGTCGGCACATCCGCGCCATAGCCGATGTCGAAGCCGATCATGATTTTCATCGGCGCACTCAGGCTCCGGCTTCCGAGACGACGCGGATCTTGACCTTCATTTCGAGATGATCCGACGCATCGCCGACATAGCTGCCCCAGAGCGGAATGGCCTGGCGCGGTTCGCGCGCAATCGCGACCCGGATAAGGTCCTTGTTGCCGACAATGCCGTTGGTCGGGTCGAATTCCACCCAGCCTGCGCTCGGCAGATAGACCTGCACCCAGGCATGGGTCGAGCCGCCGCCCACCCGCTCATTGTCCGATCCGCGCACATGAAGATATCCCGACACGAAGCGCGCTGCATATCCAAGCGAACGCACGGCCTCGATCATGAACACCGCAAAGTCGCGGCAGGTTCCCGTGCCGATCCGCAATGTCTCGAGCGGATGCTGGACGCCGGGCGCATAGCGGCGGCGATAGACGAAGTCGCGCTTGATGGCGTGAGTGATATCGGTGAGCAGATCCTGGGTGCGGGTCTGCGGCCCGGTGACGAACTGGCGCGCCCATAATTCGATGCGCCGGTCCGGATCGTCGAAGCCGCGACGGATCGAGCGTTCGAGGTCCGGCATTTCCTCGCCGTCATAGGCGAAGGGATGCAGATACGCGTAATCGTCGGGCGACAGATGCAGGCCACGTACCGGGCGGTGATCCACCCGGACCTTGCTATCGAAGATCAGCCGGTCGTTCCGGCCCGTGAACTTGGCGATGCCGACCGTGTTGCCGAACACATCGCGGATCCATTGCAGGGATGCCGGCTCAGGTTCGATCACCAGTGCCTCGCCAAGCAGCCGCAGGTCATAGCCGTCGCGCGGTCGCAGCATCACCCGGTGCTCGCCGAAGGCCACCGGCCGGGCGTAATGATATTCGGTCCGGTGATGGATTGTCAGGATTGGCATGGCATTCCGGTTGCAGCGCTCCCCGATGGCACATCGGTGTCGGACGCAAGCAAGAATCGTGGCAATTTCCCTCCGCGTCGTGGTCGCCGACCCACAAAGATTTACGATGAGTCTCGCCCACCGGGCTGATTAAAACTTGAGCAGACCCTGTACGCGCCCCCAAAACGGCCCTCTGTCCACCTCTCCCGCGCCCCGGAAACTGCCCCATGACCGCGCCGACCAAAGAAGTTCGAGCTTTGCTGGCCCCCGACGAGCCGCCGGCGGTGGAAATCCTGCGGCCGGAGGGCCATTCGCCCTTCGTGCTGGTCGCCGACCACGCCGGCCGCAGGGTTCCGCGGGCGCTCGGCGACCTCGGAGTCTCGGAGAGCGAATGGCGCCGGCACATTGCCTACGATGTCGGGATTGCGCCGGTGGTACACTTCATGTCGGAGGCGCTCGACGCCCCGGCCATTCTTCAGCCCTATGCGCGGCTGGTGATCGACTGCAACCGCCCCTTCCATGCGCCGAGTTCGATTGCGCCTGTGAGCGAGATCACACCCGTGCCGGGCAATGTGAAACTGCCGCCCGATCAGATCGCGGCGCGCCGGCGTGAAATCTTCGCTCCCTATCACGCGGCGATCACTTCGCTGCTGGACGAGCGGCAACGCAGGAGCGAGCCGGCTTTCCTGGTGGCGATGCATTCCTTCACCCCGGTCTACAAGGGCGAGCGGCGGCCCTGGCATACCGGCGTGCTCTACAATCGCGACTCGCGCTTTGCGGCTTTCGTGCTGCGGCTGTTGCGCGAACAGGACGAACTGACGGTGGGCGAGAACGAGCCCTATACGGTCTCAGACGATACCGATTACACGATACCGGTGCATGGCGAGCAGCGCGGCCTGCCGCATGTGGCCATCGAAATCCGCCATGACCTGATCGAGAACGAGGCCGACCAGCGCGACTGGGCGCAGCGCATGTGCGAGATCCTGATCGCGGCCAAGAGGCTGCGCGACCGGAGTTACGGGATCGGCTCCTGAAGTATTCGCAATCTCAGTCCGGCAGCGTCTTCGCATAACCGAAGCGGTCGAAATCCGCCTCATAGGCCTTGAACACACGGCGCGCGAGTTCGTCGTCGTAATAATCGCGGCAGCCGGTACGCGCCGACCTGTTCATGCGCGGCAGCGCCTTGAGCAGACGTTCGTCGCGGCCCGTGTGATCGATGACGCGCTCGAAGTCGGCGGCAAAGTTTTCCGACT
>JAEVZN010000486.1 GCA_023392205.1 Pseudomonadota bacterium | reverse complement strand
GGCGTCGATTCCGAGCCTGCGCGCGTTCGCAATTTCCCTCTCGGGCAATGTCGACCGCGCCGACGACCAGGTGCAGGAGACGATCCTGCGTGCGCTCGCCAATATCCATTCCTTCCAGCCGGGCACCAATATGCCGGCGTGGCTCTTCACCATCCTGCGCAATCTCTTCCGTTCCGAATATCGCAAGCGGCGTCGTGAGGTGGAAGACAGCGACGGGAGTTTCGCGGAGACGCTGAAATCGCATCCGGACCAGATCGGCCGGGTCGAATTTCAGGAATTCCGTACGGCGCTCGCGCAATTGCCTGCCGAACAACGCGAAGCACTGATCCTGGTCGGAGCGTCGGGCTTCTCCTATGAGGAAGCCGCAGACATCTGCGAATGCGCGGTCGGCACGATCAAAAGCCGGGTCAACCGGGCGCGCAGCCGTCTGGCCAAACTCATGCAGGTGGACAATCTGGACGAGTTCGGACCGGATCACGCCACGCGCGGCGTGCTGGCACGGCACGAGACCTGATCACTGGGCGCCAGCCGCATCTAATAGAGACGGAAAACGCCGTGTCCCCGGACACGGCGTTTTCGCCTTCATGCATTGGCGCGTGGTCATTGGCGCGTGGTCAAAGAGCCGTCGAGCGGCCGCGTACCAGCCCGATCACTGCCGATATGACGAACAGAACCAGCGCGACATAGAAAACCATCTTCGCGATTTCGACCGCGAATACCGCAATGCCGCCGAAGCCCAGAATGGCGGAAATCAGCGCGACGATCAAAAAAGTCAGAGCCCAACCGAACATTTGCGGGCCTCCTCTATTTCCTTTTAGTGGCAACAGCGCGGTGACGGTCCGGTTCCCGAGGGGGAAAATCGGCGCTGCGTCGTTACGGTCGCGCGCGTGCTCCTCAGCGGCAAGTTGCCACACAAGCCGTGCCATTAAGGCCTGAGCCCGTGCAGCCAAGCAGTCGGACTATCTCTGGCAGACCGGACAAAAGAACGTGGACCGGCCGCCCTGCACAATCCGCCTGATGACGCCGTTGCACGCCTCCGTCGGACAGGGGGCACCCTCGCGATCATAGACGCGGAAACTGTGCTGGAAATAACCGAGATCGCCATCGGTCTGCCGATGATCGCGCAGCGACGAACCGCCGGCGCGAATCGCATCTGCCAGCACGGCGCGGATGGATTCCACCAGGACAACCGCGCGCGGATGCGGCGCGCCGTTGCGCAGCGCCAGCGTCGACGCCTTGCGGCGCGGCGACAGCCGGGCGCGATGCAAGGCTTCACACACATAGATATTGCCGAGGCCCGCCACGATCCGCTGATCGCTAAGGGCCGCTTTCAGATTGATCCGCCGTCCGGCAGAGGCTGTTGCCAGCATCGCCGCGTCGAAGGCATTGCCGAGCGGCTCCGGCCCCAGTGCCCGCAGCAGCGGCTCATCATCGAGCCGATCGCGCGGCACGAGTTTCATGCAGCCGAACCGGCGCGGATCGTTGAAGATCGCCGTTCCGCCACTCGACATGTGGAAGACGATGTGATCGTGCGCAGCAAGCGTCGAACGCGAATGGTGAAAATCGCCGGGCTGCGCTTCGTCCTGACCGGTCGACACGCGAAATGATCCGGACATGCCGAGATGCATCAGCAAAACTTCACCCGACGAGAGGTCGGCGAGGATATATTTCGCCCGCCGGGTCAGTCCGGTCACAGTATGACCTTCCAGCCGCGCGACAAAATCCTGCGGCAGCGGCCAGCGCAGATCGGCACGGCGCGCCTCGACCCGCGCGAAACGCGCCCCCTCCATCACCGGGGCGAGGCCGCGGCGGACGGTTTCGACTTCGGGCAATTCCGGCATCGTGAAGGTTGCTCAATCGTCCGTGGCGGCGGCGAATTCGCCAAAGCGAATGCGGTTGCCGAACGGATCGGTGACGGTCATTTCCGCGTCTGTCCAGTCGCGTTTTTCCACGCCGGGATTCATGAAGCGATAGTCCTTCCCGGCCAGTTCCCGGTGATAGTCGCTCACGCCGCGCATGCGGACGTAGATTGTGGCGCCGGGCGTGGCATCCCCGTGATGCTCGCTCAGATGCAGCACGACCGGCCCCCGCGAGACCTGCAGATAGACCGGCATATCCGGTTCGAAACGGTGCTCGAAATCAAGCGAAAAGCCGAGATAGCCAAGGTAGAATTCGCGCGCCTTCTCCAGCGAGAATATCCGGAAAACCGGGATGGGTGGATCGAAGGCGATCGGTGTAGGTTGGGACACGGGTTGCCGTCCTGACATCTTTTCCGGCCGCCCAGCGCCGGCAAGGCAGCCGTTAACGACGCTTCATTAACGAGGCTTGGGCGGCTTTGTAGCGCAGTCGCAATGGCTGGGCTACAAAGCCCCGCAAGGACAGACCATGACCGAAAATAACGGCCCTGACACGGATTTTGGCTATCGCCGCGTACCGCTCGACGACAAGCAGCGGCTGGTCGACGACGTCTTCCATTCGGTGGCGCGACGCTACGACCTGATGAACGACTTGATGTCGGCCGGGATGCACCGGGCCTGGAAAAGCGCGCTTGTCACCGCGGTCAATCCGCCGCGCAGCGACCGCGATTTCCGGCTGCTCGATGTGGCTGGCGGCACCGGCGATATCGGCTTCCGGGTGATCGCGGCCGGCGGCGCCGGCACCCATGCGACCATTCTCGACATCAATGCCGAAATGCTTTCGGTCGGCCGGGGGCGGGCGGAAAAACGCGGGCTCGATCACGCGGTGACATTCATCGAAGGCAATGCCGAGGAATTGCCGCTGCCCGACCGCAGCTTCGATACCTACACGATCGCTTTCGGCATCCGCAACGTGCCGCGCATCGACAAGGCCCTTCAGGAGGCCTTTCGGGTGCTGCGACCGGGCGGGCATTTCCTTTGCCTCGAATTCTCCTCGGTCGATGTGCCGGGACTGGATGCGCTGTATGATTTCTATTCCTTCAATGCGATCCCGGCGCTCGGCCGTGTGGTGACCGGCGATGCCGAATCCTACCGCTATCTGGTGGAATCGATCCGCAAATTTCCGAAGCCCGAGGCTTTCGCCGGCATGATCCGTGCCGCTGGCTTTGCGCGGGTCGGCTTCACACCGATGAGCGGCGGCATCGTCGCCCTGCATTCCGGCTGGCGGCTGTGATCGACGACGCCAGCAGCCCTTACCGGACATGATCTCCGCCATCACCAATCTCGCCCGTCTCGCACGCGCCAATTTCGTGTTCGCGCGCGAAGGCGTACTCGGCCTTGTGGACCCGACGCCATTGCCAGCTTCGGCGCGTCTGGCGCTGCGGGTCGCGCGGCTCGTTGAACGGCCGAGCAAGGTCAGCCACGCCGGACGCCTCGCCGCCGCCCTCACCCGCCTCGGTCCGACCTATGTGAAGCTCGGACAGTTCATGGCCACTCGGCCGGATGTGGTGGGCATCGCGCTCGCGCGCGATCTGGAAAGCCTGCAGGACCGCATGCCACCCTTTCCGCAGGCGGAAGCGGTTGCCACTATCGAGCGCGCCTTCGATCGGCCACTGCGCGACGTTTATGAGACCTTCGGTCCTCCGGTTGCCGCCGCATCCATCGCGCAGGTGCATCGCGCCGAAACGCGCAATGCGGATGGACCGCGTTCGGTTGCCGTGAAGGTGCTGCGGCCCGGTATCGAGCGCCGCTTCAACATCGATCAGGATGCCTTCGCCTTTGCCGCCCGCAATGCCGAGGCGATCTCGCCCGAAGCGCGGCGGCTTCGGCTGGTCGAAACGGCCGCCACCCTGCGCCGCTCGGTGGCGCTGGAAATGGATTTGCGGCTGGAAGCAGCCGCTCTGTCCGAGATGGCGGAGAATACCCGCAACGATCCGGATTTCCGCGTGCCCGCCATCGACTGGGATCGCACGGCAAAAGAAGTGCTGACGCTTGAATGGATCGACGGCACGCATCTGTCGAACCGCGACGCGCTGACCGCACAGGGGCTCGATCTCAAGCATCTGGCGCGCGCAGTGATCCAGAGCTTCCTGCGCCATGCGCTGCGCGACGGCTTTTTTCACGCCGACATGCATCCGGGAAACCTGTTCGTGGACCGCGAAGGTCGGCTGGTCCTGGTCGATTTCGGCATCATGGGCCGTCTCGGCACCAAGGAGCGGCGGTTTCTCGCCGAAATTCTCTACGGTTTCATCACCCGCGATTACCTGCGCACGGCCGAAGTGCATTTTGAGGCGGGCTATGTGCCGCAGCACCACGCGGTGGAAGATTTCGCGCAGGCCATCCGCGCCATCGGCGAGCCGATCCACAAGCGCTCGGCCGATGAAATCTCGATGGCCAAGCTGCTGATGCTGCTGTTCGAGGTGACGTCGTTGTTCGACATGCGCACCAGACCGGAATTGCTTTTGCTGCAAAAGACCATGGTAGTGGTCGAGGGCGTCGCCCGCTCGCTCGATCCCAAGCTCGATATGTGGTCGACAGCCGAACCTGTGGTGCGCGAATGGATCGAGCGTCATCTCGGACCTTCGGGACGGGTCGAGGCCGCAGCCAAAGGGCTGTTCGAAATCGGGCGTCTGGCCGGTAACATGCCGGAATTGCTCCAGCGCGGCGCGGCGCTGGTGACGCAGCTCGATGCCGCCACCCGCAATGGACTTGTGCTGGCGCCAGAGACGGTCGAACAGATAGGCCGCGCGGAGGCGCGCCGCAATCGCTGGGGCAATATCGCCCTGTGGGTGATCGCGTTGCTGCTGTTCTGGATCGCCATCCGGTGAGACGGAGCAGGTTAACCAACGGCTCTGGCCTGCGCCTGCTGCATGGGCGGAATACGGCGATTTGTGCTAACGGTCGGAGCATCGGCGACAGGCGATCATGACCGGCAAACGCATTCTTCTGATCATCGGCGGCGGCATCGCCGCTTACAAGGCGCTCGATCTGATTCGCCGCCTGCGCGAGCGCGGCGCCCATGTGCGCTGCATTCTTACTCGCGCGGCACATGAATTCGTCACGCCTCTGTCGGTCGGTGCCCTGTGCGGGGAGCGAGCCTTCACCGACCTGTTCGATCCGCAAAGCGAGTTCGATGTCGGCCATATCCGGCTGGCGCGCGACACTGAGCTTGTCATCGCGGCACCCGCCACCGCGGACCTGATCGCACGTATGGCCGGCGGCCATGCCGACGATCTCGCCACCGCCGTCCTGCTCGCCACCCGCGCGCCGATCCTGCTCGCTCCGGCCATGAACCCGATGATGTGGAGCCACGCCGCCACCCGGCGCAACATCGCGCAGCTCCGCAGCGACGGCGTTGCGCTTGTCGGCCCCAATGACGGAGAGATGGCGGAAAGCGGCGAAGCCGGGACCGGCCG
>JAEVZN010000343.1 GCA_023392205.1 Pseudomonadota bacterium | reverse complement strand
ATGCGCGGCAAAAATCAGCGCCGGCTTGCCGTCATCGCGCAACTGGACGAAGCGCTCTTCGGATGCGGGGTCGAAATCGATATGGCTTGCGGCCCGATTGTCGGGGTCGTGATCCCAGATGCGATCGAGATGAGCGAATTCGATCGCCAGCCGTCCGAGATTGTCCCAGACGCCGGAGAGAATGGTCTCGATCTCTGCGTCTGATTTTTCCGGATAGGCCATGCGCAGATTGGCGCGCCCGATCTTGTGCTCGCGCAGTTTCGGCCCGACCTTGCGCATAACTCTGGCCGCGAAATCGGACATGCGGTGCGGATCGGTCGAGCGCAATGCCTTGATAAGTCCGACCGCGGCATTGCCGATGACGGCATCGCGGACCGCATTCGGAACGCGGATGCGCATCAGAGCGTCACGATCACCTTGCCGAAAACCTGCCGGGTCTCCAGCCGCTCAAGTCCGCGTTCGAACTGATCGAGCGGCAATTCGATATCGACCACGGGCTTCAGACCCGCGGCGATCTTGTCCAGGCCCTCGGAGATGTTGCGCATCGTTGCGCCGAACGAGCCGATGATGCGGTATTGCTGCTGAAAGAGCTGCATCAGATTCATCTGGACGGTCGGCCCGGCAGTCGAACCGCAGGTGACGAGACGTCCCCCGCGCTTCAGTACCAGGAGCGAACCGTTGAAGCCTTCGCCGCCGACATGCTCGAACACGACATCGACGCCCTTCTTGTTGGTCAGCTTGCGGGTGATGGTCTCGAAACGGTCGGTCCGGTAATTGATCACGTGATCGGCGCCGATCGCCTTGGCCTTCTCGATTTTGGAATCGTCGCCCACCGTGGTGATGACGGTGCAGCCGATCGCCTTGGCCATCAGGATCGCCGCTGTACCGATGCCGGAGCCGGCCGCATGCACGAGAATGGTCTCGCCGGGCTCCAGCTTCGCATTGTCGAACAGCATGTGCTGGACGGTGGAATAGGCGACCGGCGCACAAGCCGCATCGCGCATCGCCACACCGGCCGGTACCGGGATGACAAGCCGTTCGGGCATGTTGAGGATTTCGCGCGCAAAGCCGTCGACATGAAAGCCCATCACGCCGCCGACATTCTCGCACAGGTTATCGCGACCCTCGCGGCAGGCCTTGCAAACCCCGCAGGTGAGCGCGCCATACATCACGACCGCATCGCCGGCCTTGAACCGGGTGACGCCCGCGCCGACCGACAGCACTTCGCCAGCCGCTTCCACACCCACCACGACCGGGAATTTGCGCTTCGCGAACGCCATGCCGCGATAGCCCCAAAGGTCGAGATGGTTCAGGCCGACCGCGCGGACGCGGATCTGCACTTCGCCATCGGCCGGGGCGGGCGGAGGGGGGAGATCGACGACGTCGAGCTTGCGGTCGGCAATCAGGGCGAGCGCTCGCATCGGCGCGGTTCTCCATTGGTACGGGCAGGGAGGGACGGCGCTTTGCCTATCCCCCGGGCGCGGGCGGCGTCAACCCGCTTGTCGAAGCGCTTTCGTGCGGACCGGGCACCGGACTTTTTGCAAATAAGTGCGCTTTATCTAGGCCGGCGTTTCTGCCGTCTCCGGGGCGGCAGCGTCATGCGCAAGCGGGGCCGCCTGCGGCGCCAGGATGTCGAATGTGCGCTCCTGACGCTCCGGCGGCGCGACGATCAGGACCCGGCCGACGGTGATCGCGGCCAGAAGCAGGGCGGCCCCGGCCATCATGTAGAAGACGCCATTGATGCTGTAGGCCTCTATCAGGCTCGTTCCGATCAGCGGACCGAGGACCGAGCCGAGCCCGCTGGCCAGGATCAGCCGCCCACTGACCGCCACCACACTATCGGCGGGCATGCGGTCATGCGCATGCGCCACGCTGACCGGATAGATGGTCGACATCAGCCCGCCGAACAAAGCTGCGACCGGCAGGATCGCCAGCAACACCTGCGGCAGCCGCAGGATGACAATCGCGGCCACGGTGAGCGAGACCGCCAGCACTGCAATCACGATACGCCGGTCGAACCGGTCCGACATTCGCCCGACCGGAACCTGAAAGGCGAGGCCGCCCAGGACCGCCGCCAGCATGAAATAGCCGATGCTCTGCTGGGGGATATTCTCGTCCTGCATCCAGGCCGGCACCAGCGAGTAGAACGTGCCGGTGATCAGGCCGCTCAGAAGGGCGCCAGCGACCGCAACCGGTGCCTCGCGCGTCAACTGGCCGAAGGGCAGAAACTCGGTGCGGATGATCTGCGGCGCCTCGGCGCGTGTCATACTGACCAGCACCAGCGCGAAGGCGCACAGCACGATCACGAGGTTGAACGGTCCGGCCGCCTCGATGACGACCCAGCCGATCAGCAATTGTCCGAGCGCCAGGGCGGTGAAACACCCGACCATGTAGATCGAGAACACGGAGCCGCGCTCCTCGGCGCTGGCTTTGGCGTTCAGCCAGCTCTCGGTGGTCACGAAAATTCCGGCACAGCCGAATCCGATGATGGCGCGTAGCGCCATCCATGACGGGGGCTGGTCGGTCAGTGTCATGGCCGAGGTCGCGGCAATCACCATCCCGGCAAAGGCGGCATAGACGCGGATATGCCCAAACCGCTCGATAATGTCCTTGCAGAAATAGGCGCCCAGCGTGAAGCCTGCGAAATAGCTTGAGAGCACCAGGCCGGACACGATGGCGCTGAAATCGGCCAGTGCCACGCGCAGCGCGAAAAACGTGCCGAAGAATCCGATGGAAAGCTGGACGCAACTGGTCGCCAGGATCAGCGTGCCGATCTGGGCCTTGACCGATTTGACGGGTTGCACGGGCGGCATTGCGTCTCCTGAACCGAGAGACCGATCGTGCCGGCCTGCGCGCTTCGCTCACACGATATTTGCATCAATATCGTGGCGGCACCTGCACGAAAGCGGAGATCCGTCTGTCTCGCCGCTACGAAACGTCACGGCGCGTGAAGGCCGCCTGACAGGTTGAGCGCGGCCGTCAGGCCGGCTCGCCGGTGATCACAAGGCAGGTATTCTGCCCGCCGAATCCGAACGAGTTGGAGATCACGCGCCTCACCTTCGCATCGCGCGCTTCGTTGGGAACGACGTCGAGCGGAATGGCGGGATCGGGGATCTGATAATTGATGGTCGGAGGAATGCGCTGGTTCTGGATGGTCATGGCCGAAATGACCGCCTCGATCGCTCCTGCCGCCGTGAGGGTATGTCCGATCATCGATTTGTTGGAGGAGATCGGAATGTCCTTCAGCCTTTCGCCGAACACGGTGGAGACTCCGAGATATTCCATCTTGTCATTTTCCGGCGTCGATGTGCCATGCGCGTTGATGTAATCGACATCGGCGGGAGTCACGCCTGCATCGGCCAGCGCATTGCGCATGCAGGAAATGACCGGCTTGCCGTCCGGGCTCGACCGGGTGCGATGGAAATTGTCGGCCTTCTCGCCGCAGCCTTCCTCGACCGCAAGAATTTTAGCGCCGCGGGCCACGGCATGGTCATAGCTTTCCAGCACCACCGCACCGGCACCTTCGGCCAGCACGAAGCCGTCGCGATTCTTCGAGAAGGGGCGTGAGGCGCCCTGCGGCGTGCCATTGTTGGTCGAGAGCGCCGAGAGCAGCGAGAAGCGCACCACGGATTCGGCGGTGATCGATCCGTCCGCGCCGATGGCAAGCGCCGCCTCGCATTCGCCGCGCTGGATCGCTTCGACACCGAGCTGGATGGCGGTCGCGCCGGATGCGCAGGCGGTGGTCAGCGAGATCGGCGAGCCTTTGGTTCCGAAATGCTCGGCAAGCCGTTCCGGCACCACGCCGTATTTGGATTCCTCGTAAAACGGCCTGAATTGCGGTTGTCCGGCCGCGCGTACGAGATCGGCATATTCGATTTTCTCGTTCGCGCCGGATGCTTCGGCAAGCGCATAGCGCTGCGTCCATTCGATCTCGATCGGCGGAAAGGCGAGGAAGAACGGTCCGGGGAAATCACCGCGGCCGATGCCGGATTCCTCGATGGCTTCGTTGCCGGCGAGACGCGCCAGCTTCTCGGACAATTCCGACGAGACCATGCCCTGCTCGTAAACGTGGTCGACGGCGCCGGCGATGGTCGTGCGCAGGCCGGCTGTCGAAAAGCGCGAGATCGAACGGATACCGGATTCCCCTGCGGTCAGCCGCTGCCAATTCTCGGCCTTGCCGGTGCCGAGCGGAGAGACGATTCCCATGCCGGTGACCACGACCACCGGGCGTCCCTTGGAGTCGCGCCGTCCTGGCGTGCCGATTTTGTGTTCCTAAGCCGGTCCGCGCGATCAGGGCG